>JAQGLR010000121.1 GCA_028292765.1 Massilia sp.
TTGCGCCGATGCAGGGGACTGTCGTCGTTCGCGCCGATGCCATAGTTCTCGGCGCGCAGGAAGCCGTACACGCGCAGGTCGCGGTTGACGACGCGCGCCGCGAACACGCCGACGCGGGCCAGGATCAGGCCCGCATCGGCCGCGTAGGCAGGCCGCGTGCTGGTGGCGTATTCGGGGCGCACCTCGTAGAAATAACGGTTGATCTTGCCGTCGCCCACCACCAGCGCGGCGTGGCCCTCGAAGCGCCACTTGCCGTCCCCACTGCGCTCTTCATATGCCAGGCGCGGCTCGAAGGTATAGCCCTGGTGGCGCACGCCGCTGCGCACTTCGATCACGGCGCGCAGGGGAAATTCGGCACGGATCGCGCGCCGTTCGCCCAACTGCGCCAGCCGCAGTTTCAGGCGCGGTCCGAATTCGGCCAGGCCGCCCAGGTCGGGCATCCCGTTTCTCACCGCCACATCGTCGGAGCGGGCCGGGAGCGAAGCAGCCAGGCCGATATCGAGCTCGGCCGCATCGCTGCGGAACACGCGTGCGCCAATGCCGGACTGGTCCGCACGGAATATCTTGCCGCGGTAAATGAAAGTCGGCAGTCCCAGCGCACGCGTCTCGCGGTCGGAGGCGCCAGGATAGGACGGCGTGCTGATGACGCCGCCCGCCACGCCGAGCTCCCACAGCGGCTGGTTCGGCGGCCCGGCTGGCTCCACGGGAGGCGCGGCAAGCGCAGGGGCAGCTAACAGGCAGGCGAGCGCCGCGCTGGGGAGCAGGTAATTGTGCATGCGGTGAGTACGATGGGGGGGCGCGGCGCGCCGGAACCGACATTCTAGCCGCCGCGGGTGCAGCCCAGCCGCACGTCAGCTCCCTTCTTGTCTTCTGCAGATTAACCGTAGATTGCCTTCAAGATTTCAGCGAGCTTGTAACCGCCCTTGATCAGCTGCTTCTTGGCGATTTCCGAGCTCGGCACCGGGTAGTTGGTCGGCACCTCGAGCGTGAAGGTGTAGTAGGTTTCGCCCTTCTTGCTGGTCTGGGGCACCAGTTTTCCCGGCACCACGTCTTTGTAGGCGTCTTTCGACACGACAAGTGCGTCGTCGGCCCACTGGTACGGCCAGGTCGCCGGATCGCCGCTGTTGGCTTTGATGTCCTGCTTCTTGTCCGTCTGCTGGTGGTCGATCGCCGTCTGCGCGAACTGTTCCGGGGTCTTGGTGCCGATGCGGCGGAACGCGTAGTCGACCGTGGTGCTGTCCCAGTACGAGAGGAAGGGCTTGGTCAGCGCCTGCGGCACCCCTTCCCGGACCGGCTTCGGCTCGCCTGCCGGAATGAGTTTGGCGCTCAACTCGGTCAGCTTCTGGTCGTCCAGCAGCAGGTTGTTGCCGCCGCGCGAATCGAAGATCGCGGCCTCGTCGACTTCGGCGTGCGACTTCGGCACCACGAACTTGCCGTCCTTGCTGACAAACGCCGCGCCCACGTGCAGCGGCTGGTGGATGTCGCCCGTCATGTGCGCCAGGATCATCAAGGCCTGGCGCTTGGTGAACTTGTGCGGATTCAGCGCCGGGTCGGTCTTGCCCTGCAGTACGGCAATCGCCTGCTTCAGGGTCTGCACGATATCTTCGTCGAAGGTGCCGACGCCGTGGTCATGATAGTGCGTCAGCTGGAAGGGCACGTCGGTGTAGTGGTAGGTGCCGTGCTTCGGGTTGCCGTTCACGTACTCCACCATCTCCGGCGTCTGCGGACCGCAATAAGTGCCCTTCACGCAGTCGGCCCAGTTGGCGATCGACTCGAGCGACTCGCCCGGACGCAAGAGCGCGGCGATCTGCTTCTCGGCATTGGTGCCCTTGAGCAGTTTATCGGCGATGGCGCCGACGGCGCGGTGGCCATCGTTGCCCCACGCGAGCGCATCCATCGACACAAAAGCGCTCGTCAGCGCCAGGACACTAGCCAGTTTTTTCATCAGGTTCTCCGAAAGATAAACAGTACTGGATAAACAGTTCTGCGGCGGTACTACGTCATGTTGGTATTACTGGCGCACCTTGTCGATGCGCACAGATGGGGCCAGGCCAGCACTTGCAGCGCCGGCGCCCGGATTCTTTGCAATGAAATCGCTCAGCGCGTCGAGGTCGACGATCTGGGTGTCCACGCGGTTGCTGCCCTTGGCAAATTCCGGGAAATGGTCGCCGCCTTCGGCGAGGAAGTTGTTCGCCACCACGCGGTAAGTCTTCGCATCATCCACCGGCGCGCCATTGAACTTCAGGCTGCCCGGCACGATACGGCTGCCTGCGGGACGCTTTTCGTCCCAGGTATAGCTCAAGCCCTGCGACACTTGCAGGATGGTGGCGCCGGATGCGCCAGGACGCTGCCACTGCTGCTCGAGCAGGCGCTTGAGCTGGGCGCCGCTCAGGTCCATCACGACCAGCCAGTTCCCGAACGGCAGCACCGCCTGGGCATGGCCGAAGTTGGTGGTCAGCGCCGCGTCCGAGGTTTCCAGGTCCTTGCGGATGCCGCCGTTGTTCATGAAACCGATCTGGGCGCCGTGCACGCGGGTGGCCGCCAGCACGGCGTCGGCGATCAGGTCGCCGAGCGGCGATTCGCCGGCGTCGCTGGCCTTGCGTGCAACAGTCGGCACGCCGAGTTTGCCCAGCGGACGGGCCAGCAGCGCGCGGCTGCGCTCCTTCACGCCGGCGAGGAAGGCGGTCACTTTCGGGTCAGCCGGGAACTGTTCCGGGTTCATCACCACGTTGCGCACCTGGATGTCGGCGATGGCGCCGCTGGCCGGGTCGACCTGCAGCGCGATGCGCGACAGCAGGTGCCCGGCCGCATCGGCCTGGGTGACCACGCGGCCATCCACATTGCACAGGTAACCCTGGTGCGAGTGGCCGGTAATGACCAGGCGGATCGCCGGGTCGAGCTTCTTCACGATATCGACGATGCCGCCCTTCAGGGCGCTGCAGGCCGGCTGGTCGGGCGCCTCGTCGGTCTTGCCGCCTTCGTGGATCAGGGCCACGAACACCTTGGCGCCATCGGCGCGCATGCGCGGCAGCTCGCGGTTGATGGCCTCGGCTTCGTCGATGAAGGACAGGCCGGCAATCGCGGAGGCGACTGCGACCGACGCGGTGCCCTGCAGCACGGCGCCGACCACGCCGACCTTCACGCCCTTGACGTCTTCGATGCGGTAGGCCGGCATGAAGGGCTTGCCGGTGGCGCTGTCGAGCACGTTCGCGGCCAGGTAGGTAAAGCGTGCACCGCCAAAGCCAGGCATCAGCTTGCAGGCCTTGGCCGGGCGCGGCGAATCGCAGCCGCCCGCCTGCTGGCGCAGCAGTTCCTTGCTGCCCGCATCGAACTCGTGGTTGCCGACCGAACTCAGTTTCAGGCCGATCAGGTTCATCGCCTCGATGCTCGGCTCGTCGGCCCACATCGACGACAGCGCCGGGCTGGCGCCGATCAGGTCGCCCGCGCCGATGAACAGCAGATCTTTATCTTCCTTGCGCCATTGCGCCAGGGCGCCGCTGAGCGTCTCGATGCCGCCCGCGCGCAGGGTCTCGGTCTTGCCGGCAGCACTGGTCCAGGTGTACTTGCTCGGTTCGAGGTTGCCGTGGAAGTCGTTGATCGCGACCAGGTTCAGCGTCACCGGACCGCGTGGTGCGGTGGCGCAGCCGCCAAGCGTTAAGGCCAGCGCCAGGAGGGCAAGAGGGGCGCGCGCGCGCGAGGCTTCGGTCATGACTTACCTTTACTAAGAATTCGGAACGCAGCCGCATGGGCAAACAGAATTATTGCATGTAGGCCAGTTGGCGGCCATCTTTACCGCCGCGCCCCGCCCCTACTTTAGGAATAAAAAAAACGGCCGGTGTCGCCACCGGCCGTTCATCACCTTACAGGCATGGAATCAAGTATTAGAATTCGTACTTGAGGCTTGCCTGGACGGCCCACTGCGATTCGCCCTTGGCCTGGCGCACGTTCCGGTCTTCGACGGTGTCACGCACTGCATACGTGTAGCGACCCTGTGCATCGAGGCCGACGTAGTCGACGAAGCTGCGTGCCTGTGCGCCGGCGGATTGGAAGCCCACCTCTTCGATACGGCCCCACTTCTTGTTCAGCAGGTTGCCAAAGTTCAGGATGTCGAGCGAGAAGCTGGCCTTGTGCTTGGCGGAGAAGCCAGGGATTTCCTGGGTGACCTTCACGTCGAAGCTGTTGGTCCATGGCGAGAAGTCGCTGTTACGCTCGATCACGCCACCCTTTGCATTGCGCAGGGCCTTGTTGCCGTTGACGACGTCCCAGAAGCGACGCTCGTTGTTCGCACGGGCTGCCGCATCGGCGCCGAAGAACGCAACTTCGCCCGAACCTTCGCCCGACGGAATGTACATCAGGTCGTTGCCGGCCAGGCCGTCGCCGTTCAGGTCATTGTTGACCGTCCAGCTGTATGGCTTGCCTTCACGGCCTTCATAGAAGACGCCGAGACGGGTGCGGAAATTGCCGAAGAAGCGCTTTTCCCACGACAAACGGGCATTGACGCGGTCACGCACCAGGTACGACGAATTGGCGGCGACTTCTTCATTCGGGTTGAAGACCGAGCGGCCCGACCAGTTCGAGTTCGAGGTCGACGAGGTCAGCGGCGAAACTTCAGTCGCGTTCGTGTGGGTGTAGGCCACCGACCAGCCGAAGCCCTTGCGGGTCGGGCTCGACAGGGACACGGTCACCAGCTGGGCGTCGCCCTTGTCGGTGCCCTTGGCCAGCAACACGTTGCCGTAGGCCAGGTTCGAACGGGCCTTGTTGGTGGTCTGGCAGGAGGTCACGGTGGACACCGCGTTGTTGCTGAAGCCGTAGCAGGCAGCGCTCAGGCCCTGGGCGCTGTAGTACAGCTCACGGCCATCGGTACCGGTCGCGGTCGGCGCGCCGACGTTCAGGTTCTGGTAGAAAATCGCGTTCTTGTTCTGGGTCGCCAGGAACTCGGCGCCGAACACCAGGCCTGCCCATGGCAGCTCATGCTCGAATGCCAGGTTGGCCTTCCAGATCGCCGGCTGCTTCAGGTCAGGCGACAGGATGTCGACGTTCGCGGCCGGGGTGGCGCCGACGACGGTGCGCTGTGCATTCACATCCGGGGTGAAAGTGCCGTCCGTAGTCGGGCAGCGGGTTGCACCCGAGCCCGAGCAGGTGATGATGCGGGTAGCAATGCCCGGGTTCGAGAACGGGTTCGACATCCACACGGTCGCCGCGGCGCCCTGGAACAGGCCGAAACCGCCGCGCAACTGCATTGGACGGGCCGAGTCGAACTTGTAGTTGAAGCCGACGCGCGGCTGCCACAGCTTGTCGCCGTCGAAGGTCTGGGTATTGTCGACGCCGTAGCCGCCGGTCTGGCGGCCGAACTGGCCGGTGCCGGCGATGGTCGGTGCGGCCACTGCGTTGTTCTGCAGCGGACGGCCGCCCACGTCGGTCATGTCGACGCGCACGCCGGCGCTGATGGTCAGGTTCTTGTTGACGTTCCAGTTATCCTGCAGGAACAAACCGGTGTTCTTCATCGTGAACTGGGCAATTGCATTGCCCAGCGAACCGCCGGCTGCAGGCAGCTGCACGGTGTACGACGACGGACGGCCGCGCTGGAAGTTCTCGTAGATCGCGGCATTGATCTGCGCTGCGGTCGTGGTGGCGCCGGCGCAATTGATCGTACCGAAGGTGTACGTGAAGTTGTTATCGCACTGGAAGGTGTAGTTGCCGTAGACGTTCTGCAGGAAGGCGTTGTACACCTCGTTCGAGGTGTAGTCGGCGCCGACCTTGAATTCATGGTCGCCCCACTTGTAGTTGGCGCCGCCGTACAGGTCCAGCGTCTTGGTGCCCAGCACGTTGTTGTGACGGCTGTTTTCAGTGCCGGTGTTCAGGAAGCGGCTGCCGGTGCGGGTGCCGCTTGGTGCGTCCGACGGCAATGGGCCGCTGAACGAGAACGACATGGTCGGCAGTCGAGCGTTGTTGATCGGCACCGAATCGTAATCACGGGTCGAGGCGCGGAACTCGGTCGAGAAATTCTCGGTCCAGTCCGAGAACACCTGGGCAACAGCCGTCTCGATGCGCTTGTCCTGATTGTAGAACTGCGAGCTCAGCGCTACGCCGCTCTGCGAGAAGCCAGGGAAGATCGGCTCGTTCTGCTCGGTCTTCGAGTAGCGGAAGCTGGCGCGGTGGTCGTCGTTGATGTTCCAGTCGACCTTGAAGGTGATCTCGTCGGTCTTCATCTTGGTGCCGGCCGGGATGGCGGAGTTGCCGATGTCGAAGCCGTAGCGGCTCTGGGCGATTTCCTGGATGCGGGCGATCTGGGTCGGGCTGATGCCGACGGTGGTGCCGGTACCCGAGCCGATGGCGCCGAATTCCGGACCGCTGCGGGTGCTTTCGAATTTTTCGGCCAGGGCAAAGAAGAACAGCTTGTCCTGGATCATCGGACCGCTGACCCACAGGCCCTTGGTATTGTCCTTGAATTCCGGGGCTTCGGTGTACTCGCCAGTGGTCGCGTTGTAACGCTTGCCGACCAGGCGGTCGTCGCGCGTCACATAGTAGGCGCCGCCGTGGTACACGTTGGTACCCGACTTGGTGACGGCGTTGACGTTGGCGCCGGTGTAGCCGCGCTGGGTCACGTCGTAGTTGGCGACGTTCACCTGCACCGAGGCGATCGCTTCCATCGAGATCGGCTGGCGGGCGGTCGGGCTGCCGTTCGCTTCCAGGCCGAAGGTGTCGTTGATGGCGACGCCGTCGATGGTCATCGAGTTATAGCGTGAGTTCTGGCCGGCCACCGACATTTCGCCGCGTTCCTTGTCGGTCTGCGACACGCGTGGGTCGAGGCGTGCGAAGTCCTGCAGGTTGCGGTTGATCGATGCCTGGGTTTCCAGGTCAGCGCGGGTCAGCGTGGTCACCGAACCCATGGCGCTGTTCGAGAAGATTTCCGAGCGGGCGCGGTTACCGGTCACCGACACGGTCTGCATCTGCTGGCCCAGGGTCGCATCGACGTCGGCGGTTGCTGCCAGCTCGACGAACACGTTCTCGCGTTTTTCCGTGATGCCGTTCTTGGTGATAATGATCGTGTACGGACCACCCACGCGCAAGCCGCGTGCGACATAACGGCCCTGGGCGTCGGTGACAACGTTGCTGACAGAGCCCGACTCGGTGTGGACGATCTGCACCGTCGCACCAGCTGCCGGTGCGCCATCCGCACCCGAAACCCGGCCGCCGATGGCCGAGGTGGTGTTCTGTGCGAAGGTCGGCGCCGCCGACAACGCAATCGACAAAGCCAGCGCCAGCTTGGTCAGCCGGATCTGTTGTTGAGTGATCATTATTAAAACCCCAAAATAGACTTAATAGTTATGTGGGCGCCCCGAAGAACGCCCCTCTTTACAAGTACTGCAACCCTGGTTCCCGATTCGTCGGCCGCTGCAAACCGCAGCGGCGTACAGCCGGCCTTCGGTGGACCGGGCGATTGTAGACAGGCAATATGTCATCCCCATTACGAGCCGCCCTTGAAAAAACTTCAAGTACATTTGGCAACACCGCCAAATATGCATGAGTGCCACAGTCGAGGCAAATACGTTTTTAGTTGGCCATTCAGAGGCCCTGCCTCTGAATCGCCCAAAAACCGTGCATCAGGGGCGGCGCGCGGGGGTTTCCCAGAGCAAAATCACAAGGCGGGATTATAAGGGGTGCATTCTTTACTGAAATATTTTGATAAATATTTTCGGCAATCGTCCGGAAGGGCGCGTAAATCTGTGGTGACTCCACCACATAAGTTAACTCGGCGCTAAGTTTTATACGCCCCGTTTTGATGCGCCGCATGGTGCGGCCGCAAAGAACGGCAGCCTTGCGCTGCCGTTGTCGAGTCGTGGGGAATCGTGGTTTAGCCGCTATTTTCGTGGCGCCGAAGCGACACCTTGCGCCAGTTTCGCCATCCCGGCCTCAAAGGCGGCGAAGCGGGCGTCGAGCTGGCGCGTCAGGCGGGCCTTGTCGGCGGCGGGCAGGAAAGCGTAGCGCACGCTGTTGTACGAGGTCTTTTTCATCTCGGCATAGCCCGGCTTGTAGCGGCTGGCAAACAGCACGTATTCCTGCGACAGCGTGTGGCGGGTGACGCCGGCGTCGTCGGTCGAGATCACGTAGGGCACGCCGTACTTGCGATACAGCGTGACCGGGTGGTTCGCGCCTTCGATGCCGCTGATGAAAGCGTTCGAGGTCAGGTTGATCTCGACCGGAATGTCATCCGCACGCATTTTTTTAAGGATCCCGATCGCGTTCGCCTCGTGCGCCAGGTCGATGCCATGGCCGATGCGGTCGGCGCGCGCCACGCTCAAGGCCTGGTCGATGTGGAACTTCAGGCCTTCCGGCGGCACGTCGCCCATGGCCAGCTCGCCGGCGTGCATCGCGACCTTGACCT
>JAQGLR010000294.1 GCA_028292765.1 Massilia sp.
ACCGGCAACACCTTCCTGAACCTGACCCGGGCCTGCCTGCGCCTGAACCCCGGGTTCGCACGCGTGCACCTGGCGGTGATCGCCAATTTCATGGGGCAGGCGGCAACGAACGGCCTGACCGCGCGCTTCGGCTTGCCGGCGACGATGGGCGCGCTGCTGGGTGGCGAATACCGCTTCCAGCCTGCCGATTGCCCGGTCGACGCGGCCCCGGCCCAGCGCTATGACGCGCAGGCCGAACGCGGCGCCAGCACGGCATTCGGCCGGCTGGGCCTTGCTCGCGCATTGCGTGCGCCCGAGGCCTTGGCGCAGCAGCTGGCGGCCGGGATCGCCCCGCACCACAAAGTGCTGGTGCTCGGCACCGGCGAATTCATGCATGCGTCCACGCTGCTCGGCGCCGCCCTCGAACGCCGGGGCCTGGACGTCGTCGTGCAGTCGACCACGCGCTCGCCGATCCTGGCCTGGGGCGCGGTGTCGAACGCCCTCGCCTTCGCGGACAACTACGGCGAAGGCATCCCGAACTTCCTGTACAACGTCACGCCCGGCCAGTACGACCACGTGCTGGTCTGCCACGAGACGCCCGCCCTTGAACCCTTGCGTGCGTTCGCGCGCGCCCTGGAAGCGCGCCTGTTCCACTTTCATACCGAGGACCACGTTGAAGAAGTTCCTGTTCGCTGACCTGGACGACACCCTGTTCCAGACGCTCGAAAAATGCGCGACCCGCGAGGCCCTCGAGCCGGCGGCGTATTACAGCAATGGCAGCATCTGCTCGTACACGACGCCCGCCCAACGCGCATTCTTCGCTTTCGCCAGCGAGGGCATGACCGTGATCCCGACCACCGCCCGCAGCCTGGATGCCTTCCGCCGGGTAGAGCTGGGCTTTTCCAGCTACGTGCTACTCAATTTCGGCGGCGTGATCCTGCAGCCCGACGGAACCATCGACCGCGACTGGCAGGGCCGGATGCACGCCCTGATGACGGCTGCCCTGCCCGGCCTGCAGCAGTTATCAAGCCGCATCGACGACTGGGCCGACAGGACCGGCTACGGCGGCCGCGCGCGCCTGGTGGACGACGCCGGTACGCCCTTCTTCATCGTGGTGAAGGATCCGGACAAGGTGGCGCTGAACCTGGAGCGCGTCGAGCGCGAGGCAGTGCTGCCGTGGCTCGCCGCCGAAGGCCGCGACTATTGCGTGCATCGCAACGGCAACAACCTGGCGGTCCTGCCCAAGGCGCTCGACAAGGCCGAAGCCGTACGCTACGTGACGGAGCGCCTGCGCCGCGAACACGGCGACATCGTCACCTTCGGCATGGGCGACAGCCGCTCGGATGCGCGCTTCATGGCCGACTGCGACTACGCGATCATCCCGCGCCGCACCCAGCTCGCCAAACTGACGGTGGAGGCGCTGTGAATTTCTCCGGGAGTTATCGCAGCGCCGACGTCACCTTCCTGCTCAAGCCCCTGCCGCTGACGGCGTTTGCGGCCGGCCTTGTGGACATCGACAAGAAGGAAGCGCTGATCCAGTCCGGCGAGCGCCACTACAGCGAAATGCTGTCGCCGGAACGCCTGCCCTCCGAGCGCTACCTCGCCATCTTCGACGAAGCCTGCCGCGCGAATGGCAAGCGCATGGCGGGCGACTGCGTGCACCTGGCCGAACTCATCGCGGCGGAGCGCGACGGCCCCGTCACGCTCGTGTCGCTGGCGCGCGGCGGCACGCCGGTCGGGGTGGTGCTCAGGCGCCTGCTCCAGCGCGTGCACGGCCTCGCCGCCACGCACTATTCGGTGTCGATCCTGCGCGACCGCGGCATCGACGCCAATGCGCTGCGCCACATCCTCGCGCAGGGCCACGCAGCCGGGTCGATCGTGTTCGTCGACGGCTGGACCGGCAAGGGCGTCATCGCGCGCGAGCTGGCCGCCTCGATCGACCGCTTCAACCGCGAGCACGAGGTGACGATCGACGGCAGCCTGCACGTGCTGTCGGACCTGGCGGGCGCGGCCAGCGTGGCGGCATCCTGCGACGACTACCTGATCCCGTCGAGCATCCTGAACGCGACGGTGTCGGGCCTGGTCAGCCGCTCGGTGCTGAACGACGCCATCGGCCCCGGCGACTTCCACGGCTGCGTCATGTACGACGCCTTCGCGCCCTGTGACCGCTCGCAGGCTTTCGTGGACGAGCTGGAACGCCTGGCCCTGGCGCACACGTACACGGACACCCCGCCGGCAACCGACGCTAGAGCCGCGGCGGCACGTTCGCGCGCCTATATCGAGGGCGCCATGCGGCGCTACGGCATCGATGACGTCAACCTCGTCAAACCCGGCATCGGCGAAGCCACCCGGGTACTGCTGCGGCGGGTGCCGCGCCTGCTGGTGCTGCGCGACGCCTGCAGTCCGGCGACGGCGCACCTGCGCCTGCTCGCCGAAGAAAAACAGGTGCCCGTCGAGATCGACGCGGCGCTGCCTTACCAAGCTGTTTCCCTGATCAGGAGTGCATCGGATGCATAAATCGATGGGCGCGTCGCTGTACGTGCCTTCCAATCACAAAAGCCTGCTGGATATCGCCAACGGCGAGAAGCTGCCGCAGGCGCGCTCGCTCATCTTCTGCACCGAGGACTCGGTCTCCGACCGCGACCTCGGGTTTGCCCTGTTCAACCTGTCGATGGTGCTGCAGAACATGCGCGCCGAAGTGCAGGCGGAACGTTTTGTACGCGTGCGCAATCCCGAAGTGCTGGCGCGCGTGCTCGCGATGCCCGGCGTGCACAAGCTGACCGGCTTCGTCATCCCGAAGGCGACCCGCCACAATTTCGAATCCTACTACCGGCAGGTGCGCGACACCGACCACGTCCTGATGCCGACGCTGGAGACGGCGGACGTCTTCAGCGAACGCGAGATGGAAGCCTTCCGCGAGCAGCTGGAAGCGCCGGGCGTGCGCAGCCGCGTGCTGGCGCTGCGCATCGGCGGCAACGACCTGCTGGCCCTGCTCGGCCTGCGCCGCCCGCGCAACATGACGATCTACCGCACGCCGCTGGGGCCCGTGATCGCGCGCCTCGTGACGATCTTCCGCCCCTACGGCTTCATGCTCACGGCCCCGGTGTTCGAGCACCTCGACCTGCCGGAACTGCTGGACCAGGAGGTATTGGAAGATATCGCCTACGGCATGGTCGGCAAGACCGCGATCCACCCGAGCCAGATCACGCCGATCGAGCAGCATTACAAAGTGAAACCGCAGGACCTGGCCGCGGCACACGCCATCCTCGACGAAAACAGCCCGGCCGTCTTCAGGATGCACGACTCGATGTGCGAAGTGGCGACGCACCGCGCCTGGGCCGAACGCACCGTCGCGCAGTCGCGCCTGTTCGGGGCGCACCACGCGGCGACTACCAGTGCCAACACCATTGAAAGGGAAAGCACATGAACACATTCTCACGCGGCCAGAAGGGCAAGCTGGCGGACCTGGGCGTCGGCAGCAGCTTCCCGGTCGAAGTCGAGGTCAACGCCCCCGGCTTTTCGGCCGACGTCTCCTGCTTCGGCCTCGACGCAAACGACAAGCTCTCGGACGACCGCTACATGGTGTTCTATAACCAGCTCGCCAGTCCGGAGGGCGCGGTACGTCTCGAGCTCAGCGGGGGCAAGGCGCGCTTCAACGTCAAGCTCGACGCCCTGCCGGGCTCGATCGCCAAGCTGGTGTTCGTGGCCGCCATCGACGGCGCGCAGACGATGCGTTCGCTCGGCGCCAGCAGCCTGACCCTGGGCAGCGCCCTGCGCTTCCCGTGGTCGGGCGCGGATTTCGGCGACGAAAAGGCGGTGATCGTGGCCGAGATCTACCGGCGCGATGGACAGTGGCGCTTCGGCGCAGTGGGCCAGGGCTTCAATGGCGGCCTCTCCGCGCTGCTGCAGCACTTCGGCGGCACCGAGGCTGCGCCTGCTCCTTCAGCGGCGCCAGCGGCCCCGCAGGCGGCTTCCGCGTCCCCTGCGGCGGCGCCAAGGGTGTCGCTCTCGAAAGTCACGCTGGAAAAGCGCGGCGACAAGGTTTCGCTCGACAAGCGCGGCAGCGCCGGCTTCGGCCGCATCCACGTCAACCTGAACTGGAACCAGTCGGGCAACGTCGCGCCGGCGCCGGTACCGGCGCCGGTCCCGGAAAAGACGGGCCTGCTGGGCCGCCTGAGCGGCGCCCTTGGCGGCATCACTGCGGGAGCGGCAGGAGGCCGCAAGCGCTCGGGCGGCATCGACCTTGATCTCGGCTGCATGTTCGAGCTGGCCGACGGCCGCAAGGGCCTGGTGCAGGCGCTCGGCAATGCCTGGGGCGACTACAACGGCGCGCCGTATATCAAGCTCGATGCCGACGACCGCACCGGCTCGGTGAGCGGCGGCGAGAACCTGTGGATCAATGGCGACCAGTTCGCGCAGATCCGCCGCGCGATCATCTTCTCGTTCATCTATGAAGGCGTGCCGAACTGGTCAGCGACCGACGGCGTGGTGACGATCGCGGTACCGAACCAGGCGCCGATCGAGGTGCGCCTCGACCAGGGCGGCAACCAGATGATGTGCGCTATCGCCATGATCGAGAACCAGGGCGGCCAGCTCTCGGTGACGAAGATGGTCGAGTACTTCGAGCAGCAGGGCCGCACCAGCGCGCACGAGCTGATGGACCGGCGTTTCGGGTTTGGATTGCGCTGGAAGACCGGGTCGAAGGACTGATCGTTCGCGAAGGACCGGACCCTGCTCCGGTCATCTCATGGGAACGGTATTGAAATAGTGTTGCAGCACCAGGAGCATCGCTGCCACACACAAGGCGCCGGCACAAAAATTAAAGACCTTCACGAGTCTGTCGGCGATCTGCCGCTCTGGCCAAGTGGCACTGATGAACGTGATCAGAAAATGTAGCCCCATTGCGACTGTGAAGAGTTTCACTGGCAAGGGTTTGGCGGTGACAAAGCCGAATCCGGCAAACATCAGCACCAGCAGAAGCAGCAGCTAAGAAACGAAAGTCGACCAGATCGTTTTCATGGACACTTTCATCGTTCACGCTGCCAGGGCGCGCAGCAACTGTTCCGGCCGGTCGAGATACAGGAACACGTAGCACACGCCGCTGCGCTCGACCCCGTGGTACGTGATCGCGCAGGGCGCATCCTCGCGCAGGCGCAACGCCTTGACGGGTGCGCGCCACGCTTCAGGTGTGACGATCACCAGCAGCGCCACGGTGATGAACAGCGCCCAGGCGTATCCCAGCACGGTCAGCCAGCTCGTGTCGTTCAGTTGCCTTGCGTACAGCCTTACTGCTCCTCGTGTCGCTGCCATATTGCCGCCGTCCGTCGCGTTATCAAAAGATCACGCCGCAAATCTTGGCATGATTGACCTTAAGCAACACGAAGGAAAACGCCCGCACAAAAGCATCAGGGCCGGGAAGGTTCGCCAGATGGCGGCCCTTCCCGGCCCTGATTTTTCTCATTGGCCCGCGGATTACTCCGCGTGTGCCGGAAAACGGTATTACTGCAGCTTGATTTCGACGTCGACGCCAGCTGGCAGGTCCAGCTTCATCAGTGCGTCAACGGTCTTGTCGGTAGGATCGACGATGTCCATCAGGCGCTGGTGCGTACGGATCTCGAACTGGTCGCGCGAGGTCTTGTTGACGTGCGGCGAACGCAGGATGTCGAAACGCTGGATGCGGGTCGGCAGTGGGACCGGGCCCTTGACCACAGCGCCGGTGCGCTTGGCGGTGTCGACGATTTCCAGTGCGGACTGGTCGATCAGCTTGTAGTCAAACGCTTTCAGGCGGATGCGGATTTTCTGGTTTGCGGACATGCGATTTCCTTGAAAAAGAGCGAGCCGGCTTGTCGCCGGCAATGATTTGTCATGTACTACGGTGCTGCAAAGGAGCGAGAGTATATCATCGTTCCTACTCGAACAGAGGGGGCAGAATGGAAAATTCTGCCCCCTCTTGTTGTACCGGCGGGACGCTGCCCCGCCGGCGACCAAAGCTTAATTAAGCAATGATCTTGGCAACGACGCCGGCGCCGACGGTACGGCCGCCTTCGCGGATTGCGAAGCGCAGGCCTTCTTCCATCGCGATCGGGTTGATCAGCTTGACGGTGATCGACACGTTATCGCCTGGCATGACCATTTCCTTGTCCG
>JAQGLR010000140.1 GCA_028292765.1 Massilia sp.
ACGTGCTGGTGGGACAGCTCAGCGCCATGTACAACGGCGACCGTTCGCGCAAGACGAACCTGGTGGATTATGGATTCCGCCTGCCCTCGGCGCTGGACAACCGGCCGCTGAAATTCGAGGAATTCGAGGGCAAGATGCGCCAGACGATTTTCGTCTCGGCCACGCCGGCCGAGTACGAGAATTCGCATGCCGACAACGTGGTCGAACAGGTGGTGCGCCCGACCGGCCTGGTCGACCCGCTCATCATCGTGCGCCCCGCCCTGTCCCAGGTCGACGACGTGATGAGCGAGATTAACGACCGCGTCGCCAAGAACGAGCGCGTACTGATCACCACGCTCACCAAGCGCATGGCGGAGCAGTTGACGGAATACTTGAGCGACCACGGCATCAAGGTGCGCTACCTGCACAGCGATATCGAGACCGTCGAACGGGTCGAGATCCTGCGCGACCTGCGCCTCGGTACCTTCGACGTCCTGATCGGCATTAACCTGCTGCGCGAGGGCCTGGACTTGCCGGAAGTGTCGCTGGTGGCCGTGCTGGACGCCGACAAGGAAGGTTTCCTGCGTTCCGAGCGCTCGCTGATCCAGACCATCGGCCGCGCGGCGCGTAACCTGAACGGCGTGGCGATCCTGTACGCCGACCGCATCACCGACTCGATGCGGCGCGCGATCGACGAAACCGAGCGCCGCCGCGCCAAGCAGATCGCCTTCAACCTGGCGAACGGCATCACCCCGGTGGGCGTGCAGAAGAAGATCAAGGAACTGATCGACGGCGTCTACAGCAATGCGGCGCAGAAGGCGATGCTCGAAGGTGCGCACGGTCTGGCCGAGGCCGAAGCCACGGCGAAGGTCGAGTCGATGAGCGAGAAGCAGATCGGCAAGGAGATCAAGCGCTTGGAGAAGCTCATGGTCGACCACGCCAGGAACCTCGAGTTCGAAAAGGCGGCCCAGGTACGCGACCAGCTGCACATACTCAAGCAGCAGGCCTTTGGGGCGCCGGGGGCGGATAATGTGGTGTCGATGTTGGGGAAGTAAGCGAACGGCGCCGATGGTCAGGTGATGAGACAGCGATTTTCGCAGGGTGGGCTCCCGAGTCCACGCGGTTCACCCCTGGCAAACCGGCGCCAGACTTCCTGCCCCTAGCGCTTGAACATCCTCGGATCGAAACTGAAGGTCCGCGCAATGCTCAGCTTCACCTGCTCATACGCAGGGTGCGCCGGATTGATGACGAGGTTCACGCCCTCGCCCACGATCACCGACGGCACCCGCATGTAAAGGTGCTCGCGTTTCTCGAGGAAGGCCGTGCCGAAGGCGGTGGCGCTGCCGCCATCGTCGAGGTTGTCCCAGCCGTCGGGCAGGTCTTCGCGCCGCACGTCGAGCACCAGGTCCGGGTCGTCGGGCAGGTCGATCGCGACCAGCACCAGGCGCTCTTCGTCGACCTCTTCGGTATGCACGAACTTCTCCAGCACCGCCAGTTCGACGGTCATGGCCGCATACAGCGCCGGCTGGCCCTCGCTGTGCCAGTGTCCGCCGCTGGCGCGGGCGCCTTCGCAGCTGCGGTCCAGCGCCGCTTTTTCGATTGCAATTCTCCAGGCTCGCATTGGATTCCATGCCATGTGGGTCGATGGCGCCAGCATACATCGGCGCTCCTGACGGCTGCGCACGGCTCGAAAACAAAAAACGGCCCGCAGGCCGTTTTTTGTTCTCTACAATTACCTGCAGAAGTCGTTTACTTCTGCTTGCGGCGGCGTACGCCGCCGATCATCAGGGCACCAAGGCCCAGCAGTGCGATGCTGGTTGGTTCAGGAACGAAGCTGATGTTGCCGTCGGTGGCTTCGAACAGGAAGTCGGTGTACGCACCCATGATGATGCCGCCGAAGAAGGTCCCGAAGGTACCTGGGACCTGGCCCGCGAAGGTGCCGCTGAAGGTGTTGTTCGCCACGAGCATCAGTTCACCGTACATTTCGACGAACGACGGGCCGCCGGAGTCGCCGCCGCCGATGCCGGCTTCACGGTCGTTCGGCAGGATTGGAGTGCAGACGCCGAAAAAGTCGCAGAAAGTGTCCTCGCCCTGGCCGTCGAAGTCGGCGTAATAGACTTCCCGCTGGCCGGCGAAGCCCTGCTCGTCGTCGCCGTCGAACAGGTCGACGTAGTTTTCGCCGCTGCGCTTGACGCTAAAGCTCGGGGCGACATAGAAGCCATTGACGCCGTCGCCCGAGGTGCCATAGCCGGCCATGACGATGCGGGTACCAGCGTTGAGCGGGTTGACGGCTACCTTGTAGATCCTGGCGCTTGCAGGCGCATCTCGAGCCAGGGTCAGCACGGCAATGTCGTCGTTGACGCAGAAGCTGTCCACGCCGGCCGGGCAGTTGCCGAAGCCTTTGTAGTCCTGTTGCACGGCGACCTTGGTGGCATTGATCAGGGCATTGACGTTGCCATTGCTGTTGAACACGACGCGCACGTCGGTGCCCTGCTTGTTCAGGTCGACGAAGGCGCCGTTGCCGTCGGTGTCGACGCAATGGCCGGCCGAGACAACCTGGCGCTTGCCAACGAGGGCGCCCGAGCAGATGTAAGACTGGTTGTCGTAACGGATATTGATGCTGACAACACCTGAAAACCTCGACGATGGCACGTTAGGGTCGACGCGGTTCAGCGGACTGTCCGGAGGGGCGCCTGCCGTGATGGCCGGGATGACGGTCATGCCAGGCATGCCAGCGATCGACGACGCCTGGGCCGAGCCCATGCCGAAAACCAAGCCAGCTGCAATGATGCTACCTGCGATTTGTTTAAACGACAGTTTCTGCTTCAGCATTTGTTTTCCCTTTGGTGAGTGTCTCTTCACGGTGGACCCTTCCCGTGCAGGAAACACTCAGCAATAAGCATGCCAATCAGAAAACGTTCGGCGAATCAATATGTTAGGTAAGTAACATAAAAGAAGATTTTCTAAGTGTAAATGTTACCGACAAAAAAAAACTTTTCGCAACAAACTCTTACTTTACTCCGAGCAATTCAACGTCGAAGATCAGGTTCGCGTTCGGCGGGATGGGACCTGCGCCTCGTGCGCCATAGCCCAGCGCTGACGGAATGATCAAGGTGCGCTTGCCGCCGACTTTCATGCCGGACACACCCTGGTCCCAGCCTGGAATGACTGCGCCGGCGCCGAGCGGGAAGGTGAACGGCTCGCCGCCCACCGAGGAATCGAAACGCGCACCTTGGCTCTTCGGCGATTTCGGCGAATACAGCCAGCCCGTGTAATGGACGGTGACGGTCTTGCCGGCGACCGCTTCCTTGCCCTTACCGACGGCCTTGTCGATTTTCTGGAGTTGCTGCGCGCGAGGGGCGGTTGCCGCGGGTGCGGCCGGGGCGGCGGCAGCGGCGGCGCCGGCCGCCAGGAACAGGGCCAGACCGAGGGCGGAGAGTGTTGATTTCATTGTTTTACCTTCAAAGGAAATGGACAGCGTGAAAAACGGCTGTGCGCAGTATTCCCTAGTCAGGCATTTCGCACAAGCTCAGCGGAGAGTGCGCTGGATCGTGGCGAAGATCTGCATTACCTGGTCGAGGTCGGCCGGTTTCACGAGATGGTGGTCGAACCCGGCCTCCTCGGCCAGCCTGCGGTCTTCGTCCTGGCCGTACCCGGTCAGCGCCACCAGCGTGGCGCCGCGCAGTTCGGGCATGGCGCGCAGCTGGCGCGCCAGGGCATAGCCGTCGGTGTCCGGCAGGCCGATATCGAGCAGCATGACTTGCGGCCGCTCCAGGCGGGCCCGCTGCAGCGCGCCGCGGCCATCGTATTCGACCGACACCGCATGGCCCTGCACTTCCAGCAGTGTCGCCAGCATCTGCGCGGCGTCCTGGTTGTCGTCGACCACCATCACGCGCAGCGGCGCTGCCCGCGCCGAACGGTCGTCGCTGGCGGCGTCGTCGTCGCCTGCCGCGGGCTGGTCGATACGCGGCAGGCGGATCTCGAACTCGCTGCCGAGCCCGGGCGCCTCGCTGCGCGCGTCGACCGTACCGCCATGCAGCGCGACCAGGCTCTTGACCAGCGCCAGGCCGATCCCCAGCCCGCCCTGCGAACGGTCCGGCGTGCGCTCGGCCTGGGTGAACAGCTCGAAGATATACGGCAGCACGTCCGGCTCGATGCCAATCCCGTTATCCGTGACCGTGACCAGCACCTGCTCGCCGGTCGCGGTGACGCGCAAGACGATCTGGCCGGCGGGCGGCGTGTACTTGGCGGCGTTGTTGAGGATGTTCGACAGCACCTGCACCAGGCGCGTGCGGTCGCCCAGCACATGCACCGGCTCGCCCGAGAGCTCCATCGTCAGCGAATGGCGCTTCGATTCGATCAGCGGGCGCACCTGTTCGAGTGCGCCGGCCACCACCGCGTTGACGTCGAGCTCTTCCTTCTCCAGCGAAACGAGGCCGCGCGTCACGCGCGACACGTCCAGCAAGTCGTTCACCAGGTCGGTCATGTGCTCGGCCTGGCGCGCGATGATCTCGCTGGCGTTGCGCACGGCCTTGGCGTCGAGGTGGCCGAGTTTCAGCAGGTGGGCCGCGGTCGTGATCGGCGCCAGCGGATTGCGCAGTTCGTGCGCCAGCATCGCCAGGAACTGGTCTTTCTGGCGGTTCGCGGCGCGCAGCTCGTCCTCGACCTGCTTGCGCACGGTGACGTCGCTGCCCTCCACGAAAATACCGACCACCTCGCCGTTTGGATCGCGGATCGGCTGGTAGATGAAGTCGAGATAGCGGCGCTCGAGGGGCGCGCCCGGCTCGCGCGCCACGTCCAGCGGAGAGGCGCGGCCCACGAAAGGCGTGCCGCTGGTGTAGACCTGGTCGAGCAGCTCGAAGAAGCCCTGGCCTTCGACTTCGGGCAAGGCTTCGCGCGCCGTCTTGCCGACCAGGTCGGTGCGGCCGATCATCTGCATATAACTTTTATTGGTGATCTCAAACACATGCTGCGGACCACGCAACACCGCGATGATGCCGGGCGCCTGCTCGAACAAGGCGACGAGCCGCTTGTTTTCCTCGTCGCGGTAGCGTTCCGCGAGGACCTGCCCGGTTACCTCGACGCAGGCGCAGTGCACGCCGGCCACGTCGCCGTTGTCGTCGCGGGCCGGGGAATACGAGAAGGTGAACCAGGTCTGCTCGTCGTAGCCGTGGCGGTTCATCACCAGCGGCAGCTTTTCCATGTAGGTTGCTTCGCCGCCCAGCGCACGTTCGATGAACGGATACACGTCGGTCCAGATCTCGGACCAGACATCGTGGAAGGGCGCGCCCAGCGAGGCCGGGTGCTTGTCGCCCAAAATGTCGCGATACGCCTCGTTGTAGAGGAAAGCCAGGTCCTCCCCCCAGGCGCAGAACATGGGGAACTTCGAGCCCAGCATCAGCGACACGATGGTGCGCAGGGCCGGCGGCCAGGCGGCGGGCTCGCCCAGCGGCGAGCGCGACCAGTCCTGCGAGCGCATCCGGGCGCCAACCTCGCCGCCGCCGCTCAGGAAGCGCAGCGATGGCGTCCCGCCCTCGTCTTGTGTCGTTACCGCCACGCCTGGATCGCTCATATCAAAGGGTCTTCACGAATTCACGGATACCGCCGAGCAGCATTTCGATCGACATCGCGGTAAGGATGAGGCCCATCAGCCGCTCGAATGCGGTCATCACCTGGGGGCCCAACTTTTTCTGCAGGCGCTCCGCGCTCAGGAACACGGCCAGCCACACCACGGCGACCGCCGCCAGCGCGGCCACGTGCACCATGGTCTCGGAAAACGTGTCTGCGCTGAACAGCAGGACGGTCGCCAGCGCCGACGGCCCGGCGAGCGCGGGAATGGCCAGCGGCACGATGAAGGGCTCGCCATGTTCGCTGCGCCCGAGCACGCCGTCCGGATGCGGGAAGATCATGCGGATCGCAATGATCAGCAGGATCACGGCGCCGCCGATGCGCAGCGCCACCGGACTCAGGTGCAGCGCGGCGAGGAAGTGCTGGCCGAAGAACATGAAAATCAGGAGTAACAGGAACGCGATCGCGCACTCGCGCACGACGATGCGCGGACGCCGGTGCGCCGGCGTTTCCTTCAGCGCGGTGGCGAACAGGGGAACGTTGCCGAATGGGTCAGTGACGAGGATGAGCAGGATGAAGGTCTGGAAAAAACTTTGGGTCATGGTTGTTCTTGTTGTTGGTGTCCTGGCCCATCGGCCGCTGCAACAATCTTAACCGATTCATACGGAAGACGCTGTCTTGCACCCGTCAAGAAAAAGGCCCGGGCGCAACGCGCCCGGGCCTTTTTCTTGAGAAACTGTCGTTGCGCCGTGGATCGCGACGACAGCGTTCTTGTAACGCTTACTGCTTCTCGAACTTCTTCAGCCACGCCGCCAGCTGGTGCGGGCGCAGGCCGTCGTAGTCTTCGAACGGCTGGTGGATCCACGGGTTGTGCGGCAGGTCTTCCAGGTAGTAGTCCGGGCGCAGCGACGAGGTGCCCTTCACCCAGATCACGGCCGACTTCACCTCGGTCACTTCCTTGAAGTTCTCGCTCAGGTGCTGGCTGACCTTTTGCAGGGTCACGCCGGAATCGGCCAGGTCGTCGACCAGCAGCACGCGGCCGGCCAGCGGGCCCTTGGTCATCGTCATGTACTTGGCGATGTCGAGGTCGCCCTGCTTGGTGCCGGCGTCTTCACGGTAGGAGCTGGTCGACAGGATCGCCAGCGGCACGTCGAAGATGCGCGAGAACACGTCGCCCGGACGGACCCCGCCACGGGCCAGGCACAGCACCTGGTCGAACTTCCAGCCGGATTCGTAGACCTTCAGCGCCAGGCGCTCGATCAGGCGGTGGTACTCGTCCCAGGATACCCAGAGGTCATTGTCGGTCGTTGGAGGGGTGGTCATTTTTCCGTAACTCCTATTATTATTATCTTATGCCGCGAACGGGTGGCGCAGGACGATCGTCTCTTCGCGGTCCGGGCCGGTCGATACCATGTCGACCGGAATGCCGACCAGTTCTTCGATACGCTTGATGTAGGCGCGGGCGGCGGCCGGCAGTTCGTCCATCGACTTGGCGCCGACGGTGGTTTCGGTCCAGCCCGGCATTTCTTCGTAGACCGGCTCGCACAGGGCGGCTTCTTCGGCGCCGACCGGGAAGATGTCGACGTTGCGGCCGTCGATCTTGTAGCCGGTGCACAGCTTCAGCGTTTCGAGGCCGTCCAGCACGTCGAGCTTGGTCAGGCACATGCCCGAGACGCCATTGATCTGCACCGAGCGGCGCAGCAATGCGGCGTCGAACCAGCCGCAGCGGCGGGCACGGCCGGT
Organism: Massilia sp.; assembly: GCA_028292765.1. GTDB lineage: Bacteria > Pseudomonadota > Gammaproteobacteria > Burkholderiales > Burkholderiaceae_D > Telluria. The sequence continues at coordinate 7,291 of JAQGLR010000140.1, forward strand.
CACGGTGCCGAATTCATGGCCGATGCGCGACAGGTGCTCGCCGACGCCGGCGTCGGTCGGCAGTTCGGCCGGGAACGGGCCCGAACCGACACGCGTCGTGTAGGCCTTGGTGATGCCGAGGATGTAGTGCAGCATGTTCGGGCCGACGCCGGCGCCGGCGGCGGCGTTGCCCGCCACGCAGTTCGACGAGGTCACGAACGGATAGGTGCCGTGGTCGACGTCCAGCAGCGAACCCTGCGCGCCTTCGAACAGCAGCTTGCCGCCGGCCTTGTGGGCCGCGTACAGGGCCGACGAGACGTCGCCGACCATCGGGCGCAGGCGCGGCACCAGGGCCATGGCGTCGTCGAAGGTCTTCTGGAAGTCGATCGCGGTGCCGCCCAGGTAATTGGTCAGCACGAAGTTGTGGTACTCGAGGTTCTCGCGCAGCTTCTCGGCGAAACGGGTCTCGTTGAGCATGTCGGCGATGCGGATCGCGCGGCGCGCGACCTTGTCCTCATACGCCGGGCCGATGCCCTTGCCGGTGGTGCCGATCTTGTTGACGCCGCGCTTGGCTTCGCGCGCCACGTCGATGGCGACGTGGTACGGCAGGATCGCCGGGCAGGCTTCCGAGATCTTCAGGCGCGACGCGACTTCGATGCCGGCGGCCTGCAGCTTGTCGATCTCGCGCATCACGTCCGGCACCGACACCACCACGCCGTTGCCGATGTAGCAGGCCACGCCTTCGCGCATGATGCCCGACGGGATCAGCTGCAAAGCGGTTTTCTGGCCCTTGATGACCAGCGTATGGCCGGCGTTATGGCCGCCCTGGAAACGGACGACGCCCGCTGCGTGATCGGTGAGCCAGTCGACGATCTTACCCTTGCCTTCATCGCCC
>JAQGLR010000229.1 GCA_028292765.1 Massilia sp.
CGCCCTGGGACGACTGGGCGACGCCGAGAACGTGCTGGCGTTCTCGTTCAAGCGCCTGGTCGTGCGCCACGCGCGCCTGTCGCCGCGCCGGACCATCAAGGTCGCCACCGACGGCGAGGTCACCCGCATGGCGATGCCGCTCGAGTTTCGCGTGCTGGAGGGCCGCCTGGCGCTGCTCAAGCTGCCCGATGCAGTACAGGATTCGCGCGACGCATCGGCAGCCTGAAGCCAGGCAGCTCGACGCGTCGGGTTCTTTCAGTTCACCCGCAACAGGCGGATGCCAAAGATATCGAACCGGTTCGACGGCCCGCCCGTGCCGCCCGCGGCGCTGAAGCTGGCGTTCGCCACCAGGTAGCTCATGTTGTAGAAGTCGCTCATGCGGATGCGGTAGGCGCCCGCTTGCAGGCGCGCGGCCAGTGGCGTCGACAGCGCAGGGGCGTTTCCGGGCCTGGTATGCGGCAGCTGCACCACACCCTGCGCCACCGCGCGTCCGGCAGCATCGAGCACCATCAGCCATTTCACGCCGCCGCTCACGCCCAGGTTGATCGCGTTTGCCGTGTTCTGGTAGCGCACCTGGAGCCGATAGTCGCCCGCCGCGGCGATGCGCACGTCGCGCACCTCGAAGCGGTCCGATGGACGGCCCCAGCCGGCCAGGCGCGGCGTCTCGACCGCGCCGTTCGCCCGCACGGCCTTCAGGTTCGACCGCTTCACGTTCGACGACACGCGCGCATCCGTCACCGCGATCTCGTCCGCAGTCCCGACGCAATGCGGCACGCTGTGGTGGCTGCGGTTGCCGGAGCCCGTGAATTGCGCCTCGACGGCGTAGCAGGCGTTCGGTGTCGCCTCGCGGTCGACCCAGGCGCCGGCGGGCAGGTTCAGGGCCACCGGCCGGCCGTCGCGGTAGATGTGATAAACGATTTTGCTTGCGATACCGGCGCCGTTGCCGCCGCTGCCGACCTGCAGGCGCACGTGGCCGCGGGCATCGCGCTCGATGCCTTCGATGACGGGTTCGCGCGGTCCGAAGACCGCGGGCGACTCGGTGTAGGGATCGGCGTTCACGCGGCGGATCGCGCTCTCGCCGGCCACCGGCGCGCCGAGTTCGATCTCGATCGTGTCGCCGTCCTTCAGCCGGGCCCACGGGATGGTCGACGCGGCGGGTGCGCCGTTGAGGAGCACGCGCCCGACCTGGTGGTGGCCCTGCACCGTGCTGGCAGCGGGAAGCAGGAGCCGCACGCTGATCCGCGGGCCACTCTGGCCGCGCAGGGGCAGGTTGTGCAGCGTCGCCTGCCCGCTGCCGGCGAAGGCCTCGCGCCGCAACCTGGTCGTGACGAAGGGCCGCAGGGCGATGCCATCATCCGTGGCGGTCACGCCGAACACGTTCTCGATCACCATCCCGAGGTAGGCGCCGACCGACCATAACTGGCGCCGCGAGTTGATGACCGGGCCGATCAGCGACGGGTTCTTTTCAATGAGCAGCAGCGGCTGGCCGGACAGCCATTCCAGGTTTTCCATGTTCGACATGTTCAGGGCGGCGCCGCGCATCAGGGACTCGTACGCCGCATCGGCAACGGCCGCGTTGCCGATCATGGCGGCAGCTTTTAAGCCATAGCCCGTCACGAACGGCCACATGGCGCGGTTGTGATACACCGGCACGCCCGGCTGCTGGGGCCAGATGACCGGCGCGCCCATCGGGCCGTGCGGATAGCTGGCGAGGATGCTGCGTGCCTGCGCGTCGCTTGCGACGCCGGTGACGATCGCCAGCGCCTGCCCCAGCCAGTCGAACCGGTGCATCGGCGCGCCGTCGAGGTGGCCGGCGGTGAGGCTGCTGTACATGCCTGCATCCTCCATCCACAGGCGCGCGTTGATCGCTTTTTTCAGCGCGCGCGCCCAGCTTTCATAACGCGACGAGCGGGCCGTATCGCCTGCTTCGCGCGCCAGGCGCGCCGTGAAGGTGAGCGCCTTGTAATGGGCGACGTTGGTCGACACCGCTTTCGAACTCGCCATCGAGGCCAGGTCGTCCGGGATCCACGCCGCGTAGCTCTGGTCGCGCCAGTCGAGGAAGGATTGTTCCCCGGTGTACAGGCCATCCTGCGGATCGAAAGCGGCGATGCGGTCGTTCTCGATGGTGTTGGCCAGCGCACGCAAGGCACGCTGCGCGAACGCTGCCTGTTCAGGTGCGGGCAGGTGGCGCAGGGTTTCCTCGGCCGCGAAGGCCCAGGCCACGCGGTCGCTGCTGACCGGCCAGCTGCCGCCGCTGCCGGTGTCCTGCACGACCTGCAGGCCGTCGTTCGTGCCCGCGACCCGGGCCGCAATCTGCCCCTGTACTTCCTTGCGGTAGCCGGAGAGCTTGAAGTCGAGCGAGTTGCGCACGCGGCCCGGGTCGAGCAGGGCCAGGCCGAGGTCGGCCGCATACGAGAGGTCGCGCGTCCAGACGTAGTGCCACTTTTCGCCGGTCTCGAAACACGCGCAGGGAATGGCGGCGCCGCCGTTGTAGTTGCCGTCGCGGATATGGCCCACCGCATCCTGGCGCATTTCGCTGCCGGCCAGCGCGAACAGCGCATCGAAGGCCAGGTTGCCGCTGCGGGTGTAGGGCAGGTCCGCGCGCTCCGCATAAGTGGCGTGCTGGGGCACCGGGTCGCGCAGCGCCATCGTCGTCGAATGGGTGTAGCTGCGCAGCTGCGCTTCGGGGTCCCGCAATGAAAAGCGTGCGGCTTCTACCTTGCCGTCGTGGGTGGCATAGCTGAGCGTGGCCACGCGGGCGCGGCCCGCGTGCGGGTCCGCGTGTTGGTCCTGCCCTGGGCCGTCCTGGGGCTCCGCCAGGCGCACGACGCGCAGCACGGGCGCCGCAGGCTTGCTGGCGTCGAGCGTGAAGCGGTAGGTGCCGGTGCTGCGCACGAACAGCGTCGCTTCGGGCCCGGCGCTGGTCGCGAGCCGGACCGACTCGCCCGGCTTGACGGCCGTGCCGCCTGGTGGCCCGCCTGGCACCCATTCCTGTTTCCAGTCGCGGCTGCCGACCTTGAAGCCGTGGTTGCCCGGGCTGACCAGGATGTCGGCTTCGTAGATGCCTTTGCCCTGGTGTCGCAGGGCGTTTTCCGTGCCCCAGCCGTTGAAGCCGCCGCGGACGAACAAGGCGTCTGCCAGCTGCCCGGGGGCGGCCGCGACGGCGGCGCTGGAAAGGAGGAGGGCGGGCAGCAGCCAGCGCGATGGGCTCATCATGCCCCCGGCAGTTCGATGACGACCGTCGCCTTGGGCGCCAGGCGCAGCTCGCGCGTCAGGTCCACCGTTTTCCCGGTCAGGAAATCGACGCCGGACGGCGTCCCCTTGAGCATCTCCTGGAAGCGGGCGGTGGGCAGCGCCATCTCCCTGGCGTTGTTGTTCATCGCGACCATGACGCGCTTGTTGTCGTTATAGCGGAAATAGACCCAGGTGTTGTTCTCCGGGCCGAAGTGCATCAGCTTGCCCGTGTGGATGACCGGCTGGCCACGGCGCCAGGTGGCCAGTGTGCGCACCAGTTCCTGCGCCGCGCGCTGCTGGTTCGTCAGGCCCTTGCCCGTAAAGGCGTCGACCTTGTCCCCGGCCCAGCCGCCAGGGAAATCGCGGCGGTAGCTGCCGTCGTCGCGTTTTTTGGTGGGGCTGGTCATCAGGATTTCGTCGCCCGTGTAGAACTGCGGGATGCGCGGCATCGTCATCAGGAACACCATGTTCATGCGGTAGCGGTCGAAGTCTTCGCCGGCGACGCTGAACATGCGCGCCATGTCGTGGTTGCCCCCGAACAGGACAAGGTTGTTCGGTTCCGGATACAGGTAGTCGAGCGAGAGCGTCTGGTAGACGTCGCCGAATCCCGCTTTGGAGCCTTCCTGGGGCGCGGACAGCGCGCCGCGCATGGCCTCCACCAGCGGGAAGTCCATCAGGCTCGGGAGCATCGAGGTGTAGCCGTCGAAGTTGACCTTGCCGCGCTGCCAGCGCGCGACCACCGGCGGCAGCGTGCTCCATTCCTCGCCGACCATGTTCAGGCGCGGGTATTCGTCCATCAGGCGTTTCGTGTACTGCGCCAGGAAGGCGCCGTCCGAATAGCCGTAGGTGTCGATGCGCAGGCCGGACAGGCCGGCGTACTCGATCCACCAGATGTTGTTCTGGATGAGGTAATTCGCCACCAGCGGGTTGGTCTGGTTCAGGTCGGGCATGGTCTCGACGAACCAGCCGGCGGTGAAATTATGGCTGTCCACTTTGGCCGCGTACCTGTCCTGCACGGCGACGCGATGGTGCTGGGTCGGCACGAATTGCCCGCCGAAGTTGATCCAGTCGGGGGTGGGCAGGTCCTTCATCCACCAGTGGTGCTTGCCGATGTGCGACAGCACCACGTCCTGGATCAGGCCGATGCCGCGCTTTTTCGCCTCACGCGACAGGCGTACGAAATCCTCGTTGCTGCCGTAGCGCGGGTCGATTTTATAGTGATTGGTGGCGGCATAGCCGTGGTACGAGTAAGCCGGCATGTCGTTCTCGACCAGGGGCGTGGGCCACAGCTGGGTGAAACCGAGGCCGGCGATGTAGTCAAGCCGTCGAACGACGCCCTCGATGTCGCCGCCATGGCGGCCGCCGGCGGCCTTGCGCTCGAGCCGGTCCGCCATGCCCTCGACGTTGTCGTTCGACGGGTCGCCGTTGGCGAAGCGGTCCGGCATGATCTGGTAGATCGCGTCGGCAGCCGTGAAGCCCTGGCGATTGCCGGAGCCGGCTTCGCGCGCGCGCAGCTCGTACGGATGGCGCTGCGTCCGGCCGCCGCCGGTGAATACGATGTCGAACTTGCCGGGCCGCGCCTCCGCGCCGATCTCGAGGTCGATGAACAGGTAGTTCGCATTGGGCACGCGGGTCGCGGAGACCAGGCGCACGCCGGGGTAGTCGATGCGCGGTTCCAGTCGACTGATCCCCGTGCCATGGACCATCAGCTGCAAGCCCTTGTGCTGCATGCCGGTCCACCAGAATGGCGGCTCCAGATGCTCGATGGGGGCAGCTGCGGCCGCGTTGATGAACAGGCCGGCGACGAGAAGGGTGAGAAGCGAAGGTTTCATGGGAACTCGCAAGGAAGAGGAGAAGGCCGCGACTGATGTGGCAATCATAACAACTGCCAACTGCACCATCCTGGTGCGTCGCCTCACTAGCTTGGTGAAAAGCAAATAGATTGTAGTCCGACTACACTCGTGCATACAGGTTTCTGTAGCTCAAATACAACGATGAAAGCGTTCGCTCTATATAAGGGGCCATGCTTTCGTAAATTGACGTAGTGGCAATGAGCGCCCGTTGACAGTGCATCTAGTTTTAGTACAGAATTCTTGCTTGAACGTCTAAAAAGACGTTAATCAGCCAATCCCGTGCCGTGGCTTCGCAGCTGTCTTCGGGAAACCATATTGTTTTATCTGAGGGGACAAATGAAATTCTTCGCAAACAAGCGCGCTGCGAACACGGCAACCCGTGCTTTCCAGCTGAGCCCGGTAGCAGCCGGCTGTGCCATTTTCCTGACCGCTTTTGCCGGCAGCGCCTACGCGCAGCAGGCGACCGACACCACCAATACCACGACGAGCACGCCGGCCCAGGCCGCCGGCGCGACCGCCGATACCACCAATAACACGCCGAACTCGGCCGTTACGACCGGCGAGGACGCCACCGTCAGCACCACCGCGACCCCGATTGCCACCGTCCGCGTGACGGGCATCCGCCGCGGTATCGAAGCGGCGATCTCGATCAAGAAAAATTCCAGCTCGATCGTCGAGGCGATTTCGGCCGAAGACATCGGCAAGCTGCCTGACCAGAGCGTCGCCGATTCGATCTCGCGCCTGCCGGGCGTCTCGGCCCAGCGCGGCCGCAGCTCGGGCAAGTCCGCCGACATCTCGGTGCGCGGCCTGTCGCCAAGCTTTAACGGCACCCTGCTCAATGGCCGCGAAATGGCCTCGACCGGCAACGCGCGCTCGCCCGAGTTCGACCTGTTCCCGGCCGAACTGATGGGTTCCGTCGTCATCTACAAAACCCCGGACGCGAGCGTCATCGGCCAGGGCATGGCCTCGACCATCGACCTGCGCACCGTGCAGCCGCTCGACTTCGGCAAGCGCACCGTCGCCGTCAGCTACAAGAAGAGCCGCCTGGGCGTCAAGCAGCGCGACGGCCTGCCGGAAGGCGAGGGCGACCGCGCCACGCTGTCGTACATCGACCAGTTCGCCAACCGCACGATCGGCGTGGCCATCGGCCTGACCCGCTACGAAGAACTCGGCGGCGGCCAGTCGAAGTTCAATTCGTGGGGCACGGCGACCATGAAGTACAACGGCGCCGACGTCACGACCCCTGGCGGCTTCGGTTACGACACCGAACAGAACCTGCACAACCGCGACGGCGCCTTTGCCGCGTTCCAGTTCCGTCCGAACAAGAACTTCAAGTCCACCGTCGACCTGTTCTACTCGGCAGGCGAAACCGGCCTGCGCAAGACCGGCTTCGAAGGCGGCGTGGCCTATACCGGTGGTGGCGCCTACGAGCTGCCGCACGTATTGAGCCAGGCCACGGTAGCCAATGGCGTCGCCACCAGCGGCACCGTGACCAACTGGAAGGGCGTCGTCCGCAACCACTACGAAGGCGCGGAAGACGACCTGAAGAGCATCGGCTGGAACAACGAGCTGAAGTTCGGCGACTGGACCACGTCCGCCGACCTGACCTGGTCGAAGGCCACCAAGCTGGGTTCGCGCTACGAGACCACCGCCGGCACGCTGCCGAGCCAGCAGGACACCCTCTCGTACACCGGCTTCACCGGCGTCAATGTGACCCAGGTGAAGTACACCCCGGGCCTGAACTATTCCGACCGCAACGCCATCCGCCTGACCGACACCATGGGCTGGTCCGGCGGCGCGGCCTCGCCACAGGCCGGCTACCTCGGCCAGCCCTACGTCGAGGACGAAGTCAAGGCGATCCGCCTGACCGCCAGGAAGGCCGTCGAGTGGGGCCCGGTGGTGGCCACGACGTATGGCGTCAATTTCACCGGGCGCGACAAGTCGCGTGCCGGCCAGGACGGCCGCCTGGTGGTCAAGGGCGGCAACCCGCTGGCTGCCGTGGCCGTGCCTGGCAGCGATGTCGCGCCGGCCGGCGCCTCGGGCTTCAGCGTGGCGGCGTGGGATCCACGCGGCTCGCTCGGCACGGTCTACGACCTGGCCCCGAAGGTCGACGCCGACATCCTCAACAAGATGTGGGACGTCCAGGAACGCATCTCGACCGTCTACGCCATGGGCGACCTGGATGGCGAGCTGTTCGGCCTGCCCTACCGCGGTAACGCCGGCGTGCAGGCGGTGCACACCGACCAGACCGGCGGCGGCTACAAGGTCGACCCCAACCTTTGCAAGGGCAATACAGCCGCGACCTGCCCGGGGATGCGTGTCTCCGGCGGCGACAAGTTCTGGGATGTCCTGCCAAGCCTGAACCTGTCGTTCGACCTGGGCCACGAGCAGTTCCTGCGCCTCGGTGCAGCCAAGGTCGTGTCGCGCGCCAACCTGGACGACCTGCGTGCCGGTTCGAATGTCACGTTTGGCAACAACGCGGGTGTGACCGTCCTGAGCAGCACCTCCGGCAATCCGGTCCTGAAGCCATTCCGCGCCAAGTCGCTCGACCTGTCGTACGAGAAATACTTCGGCAACAAGGGTTATGTCAGCGCTGCGGCCTTCTACAAGAAGCTCGACACCTACATCCTCCGTACGGCACGCGACTTCGACTTCGCCGGGTTCATCACGCCGGGTACGGCCCTGCCGGTGGGCGCCTCCACGATGGGCCGCTTTACCCAGCCGCAGAATGGCAGCGGCGGCAACATCCATGGTTTCGAGCTGGCGGTGAACCTGCCGTTCTCGATGGTGTCGCCTTACCTGGACGGCTTCGGCGCGCTGCTCAACCACTCGGACACCAAGAGCAGCATCGAGCTGCCGCGCGACGGCTTCGCGAACGTCACCGGCTCCTCGATGACCGTTCCGCTGCCTGGCCTGTCGCGCAAGGTCACCAACCTGCGCCTGTACTACGAGAAGCATGGCTTCCAGATTGCCGCCGCAGCGCGCAAGCGTTCGAATTTCCTGGGCCAGGTGTCGGACTTCCAGGACAATGCGCAGCTGACCTTCATCAAGGGCGAGTCGATCGTCGACCTGCAGGTGTCGTATGAAATCCAGCGCGGCTGGCTGAAGGGCACGAGCCTGTTCGCCCAGGCGCAGAACTGGAACAACGCACCGTTCCTGGAGTACACCGACGACGAGAACAACCCGACCAACCGCGTCGACTACGGCCGTACCTACCACTTCGGCGCCAGCTACAAGTTTTAAGCTGACCTGATCTGAGGTAAAGTAACGACCCCTGCCGGGCTTGCGCCCGACAGGGGTCGTTTTTTTGACCCCCGGGCGAATACATATGCAGAACGAACCAATCAAGGACATCGTCATCGTCGGCGGCGGTACCGCCGGCTGGATGACGGCCGCCGCACTCTCCACCATCCTCAACGGCCGCTACAACATCCGCCTCGTCGAGTCGGACGAGATCGGCATCGTCGGCGTCGGCGAGGCGACCATCCCGATGATCCAGCGCTTCAACCGCGTGCTCGGCATCGACGAGGCCGAATTCATGCGCGAGACCCAGGGCAGCTTCAAGCTCGGCGTCGAGTTCGTGAACTGGGGCCAACCCGGCGAGCGCTACATGCACGGCTTCGGGCGCCTCGGCCAGGACCTGGCCACGGTGCCGTTCGAGCAGTACTGGCAAAAGATGCGCCGTCTCGGCAAGGCCGCGCCGCTCGAGGAATATTCGATCACGCGCATGGCCGCGAAAGCGGGCAAATTCATGCCGGCGCGCTTCGACGTGCCGAATTCCCCGCTGGCCGACATCGCCTACGCCTATCATTTCGACGCCAGCCTGTATGCGCGCTTCTTGCGCAAACTGGCCGAGTCGCGCGGCGTGACCCGCATCGAAGGCAAGATCCTGCGCGCGACCCAGCGCGCCGGCGACGGCTTCATCGACGCCGTCGAACTCGAAAACGGCACGCGCGTGGCCGGTGAGCTGTTCATCGACTGCTCGGGCTTCCGCGGCCTCCTGATCGAGCAGGCCCTGCAAACCGGGTACGAGGACTGGAGCGGCTGGCTGCCGGCCGACCGCGCCCTTGCCGTGCCCTGCGAGTCAAGCGCCGGCATGACCCCATACACCCGGGCCACGGCGCACAAGTCGGGCTGGCAGTGGCGCATCCCGCTGCAGCACCGCACCGGCAACGGCCACGTGTATTGCAGCCGCTTCATCAGCGACGACGAAGCGGCAAGCACCCTGCTGGCGAACCTGGACGGCAAGGCGCTGGCCGAGCCGCGCCTGATCAGGTTCCAGACCGGCATGAGGAAGCAGGCCTGGAACCGCAACGTGGTGGCCATCGGCCTGGCCGGCGGCTTCCTCGAGCCGATCGAATCGACCAGCATCCACCTGATCCAGTCGGCGATCCAGCGCCTGGTCGACTTCTTCCCGGACCGCGGCTTCAACGAGACCGAGCGCGATGAGTTCAACCGCCAGTCGCGCTTCGAGTACGAGCGTATCCGCGACTTCATCGTGCTGCACTACCACCTGAACCAGCGCACCGATTCCGAATACTGGCTGGCCTGCGCGCACATGCCCATCCCGGACACGCTGCGCCAGAAGATGGACCTGTACCGCGCGCGCGGGAAGGTGGTCCGGGTCGACAACGAACTGTTTTCGGAAGTCGGCTGGACCCAGGTGTTCGAAGGGCAGAACATGCCGGTCGAGGGCTACCACCCGCTGGTGGATGCGCAGTCCGAAGCCGACATCGCCGAGTACCTCGACAGCGTGCGCGGCGTGATCGCCAAGTGCGTGGGCGTGATGCCGTCGCACGAGGAGTACATCGCGCGCCACTGCGCGGCGCGCA
>JAQGLR010000232.1 GCA_028292765.1 Massilia sp.
TCGATGAAGGTGCGCGCGCGCTGGAAGATCGAGGAACTGGCGCGCGGCCAGTGGCAGGCCGTCGTCACCGAACTGCCGCCGGGCACCTCGGCCGCACGGGTGCAGCAGGAGATCGAAGAGATCACCAACCCCAAGGTCAAGCTGGGCAAGAAGACGTTGACGCCGGAACAGATCGCACTCAAGCAGAACATCCTCAATTCGCTCGACACGATGCGCGACGAATCCGGCCGCGAGGCGGCGGTGCGCCTGGTGTTCGAGCCGAAGTCGAAGAACCTGGACCAGAACGAGTTCATGCTGCTGCTGCTGGCGCATACCTCGCTCGAAACCTCGGCGCCGATCAACCTGGTGATGATCGGCGGCGATGGCCGTCCGCGCCAGAAGGGCCTGTCCGAGATCATCCAGGAATGGATCGATTATCGCTTTACCACCGTCAGACGCCGTACCGAGTTCAAGCTGGGCAAGGTCAACGACCGCATCCACATCCTGGAAGGCCGCGAGATCGTCCTGCTGAACATCGACAAGGTGATCGCCATCATCCGCAATGCGGACGAGCCGAAGGCGGCGCTGATGGATGAGTTCCGGCTCTCCGATCGCCAGGCCGAAGACATCCTCGAAATCCGCCTGCGCCAGCTGGCGCGCCTGGAAGCGATCAAGATCGAGCAGGAACTGGCCCAGCTGCGCGGCGAGAAGGAAAAGCTGGAAGACATCCTGGCGAATCCGTCGACGATGAAGCGCACGATCATCCGCGAAATCGAAGCGGACGCCAAGCAGTTCGGCGACGACCGCCGTACGCTGATCGAAGAAGCACAAAAGGCCGTGGCCGAGCAGAGGATCGTCGACGAAGCGGTCACGGTCATCGTTTCCGAAAAAGGCTGGGTGCGCGCGCGCACCGGCATCGGCCACGACCCGGCGCAGTTCAGCTTCAAGCCGGGCGACTCGCTGCATATCGCCTTCGAGTGCCGCACGGTCGATTCGCTGGTCGGCATCGGCGACAACGGCAAGGCGTATTCGGTGCCGGTGGCGGCGCTCCCGGGCGCGCGCGGCGACGGCGTGCCGATCACGACGCTGGTCGACTTGTCCGGCGGCGTGCGCATATTGCACTACTTCGCCGGCAATGCCGACACCCGCCTGCTGCTGGCCGCCTCGAACGGCTTCGGTTTCATCACCCGGGCGGGCGACATGGTCAGCCGCCAGAAGGGCGGCAAGTCCTTCCTCACGCTCGACGCCGGTGCGCTGCCCCTGGCGCCGCGCGTGGTGCAGGAGCAGGCCGGCGCGGTGGCTTGCCTGTCGGGCAATGGCCGGGTGCTGGTGTTCGGCATCGACGAGGTGAAGGTGCTGACCAACGGCGGGCGCGGCGTGACGCTCATCGAGCTCGACCCGAAGGAGCAACTGCTGGCGGCGCAGCCGATCGGCCAGAAAGGCGTGAACGTGATCGGCACCTGGGCCGGCTCCAAGCCGCGCGTGGTGGAACTGTTCGCGTCCGGGCTGGAACCGCACTTCGGCAAGCGCGCGCGCAAGGGCAAGCCGCTGTCGGCCAAGCTCAAGGCGACCGATTTGGCGATGCGCTCGACCGGCGAGTGATTTTCGCAGCGTGGACGGGTTCCCCGTCCACGCGTCGTCGCCACGAAAAAAAATGCCGGCTCGCGCCGGCATTCCTGTTTTATCCAACCAAAATTACTTCTTGGCAGCCGCCTTGTGCACGTCGGCCATCGCTTCGGCGCGCACCTGCTCGGTCTTGGCCGATGCCGTCGCTTTATCGGCCGCGGCGCCAACCTGCACCTTCAACGACTTTTCCTCGGCGTTGATCATGGCTTTCTCGGCCTTCAGGTTCGCTTCCGATACCTTTTCCTCGGCGCGGGCGATCACCGTGGCGCGGTCTTCCGCATCGGCCCGGGTGATATTCCCGGCCGCTTCGGCATGCACCTTCACGGCCCTGGCGTGCGCCCTGGCTTTCTTTTCCTGGGCGTCGGCGACGGCCTTGATGGCTTTCTGGTCGGCCTTGGCGACCGCTTTCATTTCCTTGGCTTCGGCCTTGGCGACATCGACCTCGGCGCGAGCTTCGGCCTTCACGATGCCTTTGTCGCTGCGCGTCATGGTGTTGGTGACCGCGGTGTTCGTCGTGGCGTTCGTCGTGGTGCTGGCGACGGCAGCGCTCGGCGTCGTGGCGCTGGTGATCCCGGTCGTCGTGGTGACGGCGGTCTGTGCGTAAGCGCTGGTGGCAACGAGGCCGGCGATCAGGGTGGCGAGCAGTTTGTTCATGGTGGGTCCTTTCGGTGCTATGGCGGATCGCGGGTCTCTTGCCCGCGCTGTTAACTTTTTATCAAGTATGCCGCCAGAATAGCCGCTGCCCGAGGCCGGGTCTGTTCGCCACCACACGGTCGCTTATTGCTTCACATTAAGCGCCCGTGGCGTCCCCGCGTACAGGTCGATGATTTCCGTGATGCCGTCCTGGCATACCGGGCAGAACGCTGCGCTGCGGTCGAACATCAGGCACTGCATGGCCGGGCGGTAGTAGCCGCTCGCCTCGTAGTTCGCTCCCTCGAAAGCGCCGATGGCGTGGCGGTGCGGCTGCTTCGCGAACAAGGCGCGGGTCACGGCCAGGTCTTCGCGGAACAGCGCATTCATCTCACTCTCGGGACGATTCGCGGCCCTCAGCGCGGCGCGCCGCTTCTGGTAGGCGCGCGACTCTTCCTCGTACTTCGCCTTCGGCCACGGCGTCGGCAGCGGCGTGCCCGCCTTCACGTGCTGCTTCCACTTCAGCCTGGCGGGATCGCGCAATGCCGTCACGTTCGGTTCCCACGGCTCCATGCGCGTGCTGCTGGCCGCATACGCCACGGGCGAGGTGTAGTACTCGTCCGCCAGGCCCGCGAAATGGTGGCCGAACTCGTGCACGAACAGGTAGTCGGCCCATTCGTTGCCGGCCGCCGCCGTGCTGAACTGGCCGAAGATGCCGCCGCCGCCATAGGTCTCGTTGTTGACCAGGATTTCGATGAATTCGTAGGGCGCGTGCTGGGCGATGTCGCGCAGCGCGCGGTTGTCGAGGGTCAGCACATAGCGTTCGCTGCCAAAAATATCGTAGCGCGTACCCAGCGGGGACGCCCGGTGCACGCCGGTCGAGGGACGCGACACGCCCGACTCCTGGGTCGGCACGGCGAGCGCCCAGACGTTGAAGTCGTTCGCGCGCTCCC
>JAQGLR010000237.1 GCA_028292765.1 Massilia sp.
GGCGGCTGCACGCGGATGGCGAGCGGGCGTGGCGGCTCGGGCGGCACACCGGGCGCCCGGTGGCCGCCGCGCCAGCCCGAGAGCACCAGCAGATGCACGGCCAGCGACGCGGCGACGGCCACGGCGATGCGCTGCGTCATCCGCCGCTCCTCGGCGCGCATGTCGACACCTGTGGCTGCCAGATTCACAATGCCCCTGTCCTGTCGCGTGAACAAGCCAAAAAAATGCGCTATTTTTCTCAGCCGCCTTGACCGAATGCCGGCCGTCGACTATCATTGCTGTCTTCGGAGTGTAGCGCAGCCCGGTAGCGCACCTGGTTTGGGACCAGGGGGTCCAAGGTTCGAATCCTTGTACTCCGACCAGCATTAAGAGAAAAGCCGACAGCGAAAGTTGTCGGCTTTTTTCGTTTACGCGCAGTTTCTTCGTCGTGTTTGTAGCGCCCGTTAGCGTGGCGCCCGCCGAATTGCTTCGACAGGACGCCGCCACACTTGGTTCAGCCTGCGCGCAGTGCAGCCATCTTGGCCGCCAGCGCGTTCCCGGTACGGCTCGCGCTCTTGCGCCCCAGCTGCTGCGAGATGAACTGCCCCGCATCGACCACCTGGTCGAGGTCGATCCCGGTGTCGATGCCGAGGCCGTGCAGCAGGTACAGCACGTCTTCGGTCGCGACGTTGCCGGTCGCGCCCTTCGCATACGGGCAGCCGCCCAGTCCCGATACCGACGAGTGGAAGATCTGCACGCCCACCTCCAGGCTGGCGTAGATGTTGGCCAGCGCCTGTCCATAGGTATCGTGGAAGTGGCCCGACAGCTGCTGCAGCGGGAATTCGCGGCTGGCCGCCAGCATCACTTCCTGGGTCTTGCGCGCGGTCGACACGCCAATGGTGTCGGCGATGTCGATCTCATCGGCCCCGAGGTCGCGCATGCGGCGCACCACGTCGGCCACGGCCTCGAGCGGCACTTCTCCCTGGTAGGGGCAGCCGAAGGCCGTGCTGATGCTGCCGCGCAGGCGCAGGCCGTTCGCCCTGGCGGCCTTGGCCACCGGCTCGAAGCGCGCGATCGATTCGGCGATCGAGCAGTTGATGTTCTTTTGCGAGAACGCCTCCGAAGCCGAGCCGAAGATCACGACTTCATCGGCGCGGGCAGCCAGGGCCGCTTCGAAACCCTGCATGTTCGGTGTCAGTGCCGAATAGATGGTGCCGGGCAGGCGTGCGATCCCCGCCATGACTTCGCTGCTGGTGGCCATCTGCGGCACCCATTTCGGCGAGACGAAGGAGGCCGCTTCCACATTCGAAAAGCCCGCGCGCGACAGGCGGTCGACCAGTTCGATTTTCACGGCGGCGCTGATGGTGTCCTTTTCGTTCTGCAGGCCGTCGCGCGGACCGACTTCGACGATCTTGACCTTCTTCGGCAGGGTGGCTTGGCTGTTCATGTCGGTATCCCCTCAGTATCCCTTTTGACGGTCGACGACGTCGTCGACCGGTTGGCCCGCTTCGAAAGCGGCGATTTTATCGATGATCTGGCGCACCGCTTCACCCCGGATGGTGAGCGCGGAGATGTGCGGCGTGATCGTGATGCGCGGCTCTTCCCAGAACGGATGGGGAGCGGGCAGCGGTTCGTTGCGGAACACGTCGAGCGTGGCGCCTTCGATGTGGCCGGATCGAATCAGGGCCAGCAAGTCCGGTTCGGCTACCTGGGCGCCGCGCGCGACGTTGATCAGGTAGGCGCCCTTTGGCAGCGTCGACAGGCGCCGGCGGTCGAGCAGGTTGTTCGTCTCCAGCGTCAGCGGCAGCAGCGACACCAGCACGCGCGTGCCGCTCAAGAATGCATCGAGCGATTCCATGCCGGCGAAGCAGGCCACGCCGGGGAGTTCCTTCGGCGTGCGGCTCCAGCCGCGCACCGGAAAGCCGAACGAACGCATGGTCTCGACCACGCGCAGGCCGAGTTTGCCCAGTCCCATCACGCCGATCGTGAAGTCTTCCTTCGCATACGGCGCCAGGGGCGACCACAGGCCATGGCGCGCCTGCTCCTCGTACTCGTCGAAGCGGCGGAAGTAGCGCAGCGTCGCATAGGCCACGTACTCGGCCATCTGCACGGCCATGCCGGCGTCGCCCAGGCGCACGATCGGCACGGCGGGTAGCGCGTCGCCAAATTTTAGAATGGCATCGACGCCGGCGCCCATCAGGAACACGGCTTTGACGCCAGCCAGCTGCGCCAGCAGGGCGGGCGCCGGATTCCACAGCACGGCGTAGTCGCAGGGGGGGAGCGTCTGGCCTTCCTTCCAGCCGAGTATCTGCGCGCCCGGCATCGCGCGCGCGAAGTCCTGCGCCCAGGGCGTCACGACCCCATCGCCGCGGTACAGGAGGATGCGCATCAGGTGAGCCCGAACATCAGGCGGCCTTGAAGGCCAGCAGCGGCGCCCCATCGGCGACCTGGTCGCCGACCGCGTACAGCACTTCTTCCACCAGGCCGTCCGACGGCGCGGCGATGGTGTGCTCCATCTTCATCGCTTCCATGATGACGAGCGGGTCGCCCTTTTTGACTTCCTGGCCGCCCTCGACCATCACCGCGACCACCTTGCCCGGCATCGGCGCGGTCAGGCGGCCAGCGGTGGATTCAAGCTCGCCGGCATGCGCCATCGGGTCGTTGTAGGCCAGCGCATAATGCTCGCCGTTCGTGAAGACGTGGAACAGGTCGCCGTCGCGGCGCACGGTGCCGTGCATCGACTGTTCGCCGAGGCGGATCGACAGGGTCGCGCCGTCACGGCCGCCGACGCCCAGGGGCTGCCTGAGCCCATTCACGTCGAGCTCCCAGCCATGCGGGTGGTACACGACGCCGACCTGGTAGGCGCCGCCTTCCAGCCCGGCGGCGTACTCGTCGCCGAAGGACAGCACCCTGCGATAATCGCCGTTCAGGCGCCAGCCCTGGGCCTGGCCCCACGGGTCGGCCGCGTTTGCGGATGCACCGGCCGACAACCGTTTTTCCGCCTCGATCAGGGCGATGCTTGCCAAGGCCAGCGCAGCGGCCGGGGCCGGGCGCACCGGCGGGAACAGGGACGCACCGTTACGCTCGATCAGGCCGGTGTCGAGATCGGCGTTAGAGAACGCTTCGCCCTCGACCAGGCGCTTCAGGAAAGCGATGTTGGTCGCCAGCCCGACGATCTGGAATTCGGACAAGGCCTGCGACAGGCGCGCCAGCGCCTGCGTGCGGTCCGCGCCCCAGACGATCAGCTTGGCGATCATCGGGTCGTAGAACGGGGAAATGGCGTCGCCTTCGCGCACGCCCGAATCGATGCGCACGGCCGCCGGTTCCACGCCCGCCGTGCCGCCCAGTTCAAAACTCACCGCGCCCGGCGTATCCATGTGGCGCAGCGTGCCGATCGATGGCAGAAAACCTTTTTCCGGATTCTCGGCATAGATGCGCGCTTCGATCGCGTGGCCGTGGATGCCCAGTTCGCTCTGTTTTTTCGGCAGCGGCTGGCCCGCGGCCACGCGCAGCTGCCACTCCACCAGGTCGGTCCCGGTGATCATTTCGGTCACCGGGTGCTCCACCTGCAGACGCGTGTTCATCTCCATGAAGTAGAACGAGCCGTCCTGGTTGGCGATGAATTCGACCGTGCCGGCGCCGACATAGCCGACGGCGCGCGCGGCATTCACGGCCGCTTCGCCCATCGCGGCGCGGCGGTCCGCCGGCATGCCGGGGGC
>JAQGLR010000250.1 GCA_028292765.1 Massilia sp.
GACCCGGTCGAATTCGTCCACCCGCACAAGAACTGCGTGATCACGCAGCGCGAAGTGGGCGTCGACACCGACAGCTTCGAAGCGGCCCTGAAGAACTCCCTGCGCCAGGCGCCGGACGTGATCCAGATCGGCGAAATCCGCGACCGCGAAACGATGGAACACGCGATCGCCTTTGCCGAAACCGGCCACCTGTGCCTGGCCACCCTGCACGCGAACAGCGCGAATCAGGCCCTGGACCGCATCATCAACTTCTTCCCCGAAGAGCGGCGCCAGCAGTTGCTGATGGACCTGTCGCTGAATTTGCGGGGACTCGTGTCGCAGCGCCTGATCCCGAAGAAGGAAGACAAGGGCCGCGTGGTGGCGATGGAAATCATGCTCAACTCGCCGCTGATCTCGGACCTCGTCTTCAAGGGCGAAGTGCACGAGATCAAGGAGATCATGAAGAAGTCGCGCGAACTGGGCATGCAGACCTTCGACCAGGCGCTGTTCGACCTCTACGAGGCGGACAAGATCTCCTACGAAGACGCGCTGCGCAATGCCGACTCGGTGAACGACCTGCGCCTGAACATCAAGCTCAACAGCAAAAACGCGAAGGACCGCGATTTCAATAGCGGGACCGAGCACCTCGGCCTGGTGTAATCATTACCGGGTGATGCCAGGGATCTTGGTATCATCCGGACATGAACGTTTTCGACTTCTCCGCTGTCGCGCTCGATGGCGCACCAATCGACTTGTCGCGCTATCGCGGCCAGGTGCTGTTGATCGTCAACACAGCCACCGCCTGCAAGTTCACGCCGCAATTCTCCGGCCTGGAGGCGATCCACCGCCGGTTCCACGAACGCGGCGTCGAGGTGCTGGGCTTCCCCTGCAACCAGTTCCGTGGGCAGGAACCCCTCGACGAAGCAGGCATCGACGCGTTCTGCCAGCGGAACTACGGCGTCAGCTTCCCCATGTTTGCGAAGATCGACGTCAACGGCGCCGGCGCCCATCCCTTGTACCGGCACCTGAAGCGTGAGGCGCCCGGCGTGCTGGGCACGCAGGGCATCAAGTGGAACTTCACCAAATTCCTGGTCGGGCGCGACGGTAAAGTAGTCAGGCGTTATGCGCCGCAGACCAAGCCGGACGAAATTTCCGAGGACGTCGACAGGCTCCTGGCCGACCAGCCGGCGGTGTGATCGCTATGTAAGCGTGGCGCTCACAAGGGTTCGCCGAGAGTCACGAAACCCTTGTCGGGATCCTCTCGAATACTCACCCTTGCGGCGTAAAGCGGATTGCCTGCCCGCCACCCGGCGCCAGCCGCAACTGCAAGGCATCCTTCGCCGTCACGCTGCGCTTCTCGACGACCAGGTCGAAGCGGCGCTCACTGCGGTAATCGGCGCCGTCGCCGTCGCGGTAGATCTCGGCCACGTAGGTCTTGCCGGCGTCGAGGAAGGACAAGGGCAGCGCCAGCGTGCGCGCTTCGCCGTCGGTCACGGCGCCGACGTACCAGTCGCCGGAGTTGCGGTCGCGGCGCGCGATGGTCGCGTACTCGCCGACGGCGCCGTTGATCACGCGCGTATCGGCCCAATCGGTCGGCACGTCGCGGATGAACTTGAAGGCGGCCGGGTACTTCTCGTAGTTCTCCGGCAGGTCGGCCGCCATGGCGAGCGGCGAATAGATCACGACAAAGTTCGCCAGCTGCTTGGCCTGCGTGGAATTGAAGGTCTTGCCGTCCGCCCCGACCAGGCTCAGGACGCCCGGCGTGTAATCCATCGGGCCGCTCAGCATGCGCGTGAACACCAGCTTGGCCTCGTGGTCGACCGCATTCGGCGGGTTGCCCCAGGCGTTGTATTCCACGCCGCGCGCGCCTTCGCGCGTCATCCAGTTCGGGTAGGTGCGGCGCAGGCCGGTGTCCTTGACCGGCTCGTGGGTGTCGATGGCGATGCGGTATTTCGCCGCCTCGACCACGGCCTTCTGGAAATGGCGCACGCCGTCCTGTGAATCGTAGTGGCCGTAACGCGGCTTGCCGTCGCGCCCCGTGAACAGCATGCCGCCCGCTTCGTGCACATAGCCCGACTTGACGCTGTCGACGCCGTGTTTCGCGTAGAGCTTATAGGCCGCATCCATCTGCTTTTCGTAGGCCGGGAGGTTGGCGCCGGTTTCGTGGTGCCCGATCAGGCGCACGCCTTTCGACTTCGCATACGCGGCCAGGCTAGCCAGGTCGAAGTCCGGATAGGCCCTGGTGAAGCTGAAGTCGGCGCCGCCGTGGCCCCAGTCGCTCTCCCAGCCCAGGTTCCAGCCCTCGACCAGCACGCCCCGGAAGCCGTGTCTGGCGGCGAAGTCGATGTAGCGCTTCGTATTGGCCGTGTTGGCGGCATGCTTCGGCCCCGCGTTCCAGGTGCCTTTTTGCAGGTGCATCTCCCACCACACGCCGACGAATTTCGACGGCTTCAGCCAGGAGACGTCGCCCAGCCGGTTCGGCTCGTTCAGGTTGAGCACGAGGTCCGACATGTACAGGCCGGCGGCGTCATCGGCGATCTGCATCGTGCGCCACGGCGTGCTGAAGGCGCCCTTGCGCACCACGGCCGGCCCGTAGGAGGACGGCGCCAGCATCGCGCGCAGCTTCTGCCCGTGCACCTTGCGCAGCCACATGGTGGCGTAGTCGACCAGCGCAGCTTCGTGGAAGGCGATGTGGGTGCCGTCATCGAGGCGCACGGTCAGCGGGGTGTTCGCGATGCCGATCTCGGCCAGGGGCGACTTGCGGATCTCTTCTTCCAGTCCCGGCAGTTCCGCGGCCGGGATCCACCATGCGGTCGCGGGTTTCACGACCGTGAACTCGGTCAGCTCGTCGAGGATCTCGACCTCGCGCAACTGCGGCTGGTCCGGGAATTCGTAGCGGAAGCCCACGCCATCGTCATAGATGCGGAAAACAAGCGTCAACCGGCGTTTGCCTTGCTTCTTCTGCTCGACTTCGACACGCAGCTCGCGGTAGCGGTTGCGTACCAACTGGCGCTCCCCCCAGGGCTGCTCCCAGGTCGAGTCATGCTCGCTGACGGCTTGCCGGTGCAGCGTGAAACCGCCGTCGAGCTTGTGCGCATTGGCCAGGTTGAAGCCGAGGCGCGACAGGCCGATGACTTCCTTGCCCTTGCGCTTGACCGCGTAGCCGAGCTTGCCGCCGCCGTCGACCTGTACCTCTACGTCGATGAGCTTGCCAGGGGACGCCGCGCTGGCGATCACCTGTTGTGCCCAAGCATTCAGGCTGAGCGTGAAAGAAGCTGCCAGGACGGCAGCGATGCGGCGAATGGTCATGCGGTGGTCTCCTTGTCTATCCCCGCCAGAGGTAGTCAAACTACTATTTATTGGATTAACTGTACGCGGAGAATAATGGAAAATCTGTAACTCGACTACCAAAACATAAGCAGTTGAAAGCTGCGGACGAAAAAAAGCCCGCGACTGCGCGGGCTTCGTTCCTGCCTGAAAAATGCTTACTTGGTCTGGGCGGTGGCCGAGACCTGCGCGCCATGGTTGGCATGGGCGTCGGTCGATGCCTTGCCATCCTTCGCATCGGCTTTTACCTCCGCCTTGGCGTCCGCCTTGGCGTCTGCCTTGGCGTCTGCCTTCACTGCCGCTTTCGCCTTCCTGGTGTCGGCCTTCACGCTTGCCTTGGCGTCCTTCGCGTCGACCTTGGCAACGACCTTGCCCTTGGTGTCAGTCGTTGCCGCTTTCTGGGCTTCCATGGTCGCGCCCTTCAGGTCGGCCTGGGCAGCCTTGGTGTCCACCAGGGCGCCGGTTTTTGCATCCTTGGTCTCGACTGTGGTTTTCGCGACAGGCGAATCCGGGACTTGCGCGAATGCGGTGGTAGCGAACAGGCCGGCGATCAGGGTGGCGGTGATTTTTTTCATGTTGCAGCTCCTCGGTTGAGTTGTCGTGTTAGCGCACGTATGCACATGCTACTGAGCAGATAACGAGGCTCAGCCGAAGGCAGTTGACCGCTTTAACAAATTCTTACAATGGTGGCAATTGCTTACAGTTATGTGCAAGCTCCTCGCCGGCGACGTTACGGATGTCTTTCAAGCAACGTTCAAGCCCATCGCCCGCACCAGCTCGGCCGCCTGGCGCGGCGAGATCGTCGCGCCCGCGAACAGTTTCGCATTCACGAGCTTCAGGCCGCCGAGGTCGGCCTCGCGCAGGTCGGCGCCGTCGAAGCGCGTGTCCTTGATGTGGGCGTCGCGCAGGCTGCCGCCCGCGAACACGGCGTCGCGAAAATCGCAGCCGGATAAATCGGCGTCGGCGAAATCGAGGCCGACCAGCGTCATCTTCCGGAACGACATGCGGCGCAGGTCGGCGCCGATGAGCAGGCTGTCCTCGAACGACAGGCCGAGGTAGCTGACGTCCTCGAATGCCGCGCCGGTGAGTTTACAGCTGCGAAACGCGCTCGATGCCAGCTTGGCGCGGCGCCATTTGGTGTTGTTCAGGTCGGAGGATTCGAACTGGGCGTCCACCAGGTCGCTCGACTCGAAATCGGCATGCCCTGCCCGGCAGCGTTGCCAGCGGGTGCGCGACAGGTTACAGGCATACAAGGAAGTCCCGGCGAGCAGGCAGTTGCGAAAGCCCGCTTCCTGCAGGTTCAGGCGCGACAGGTCGGCGCCTGAAAAATCGCAGTCTTCGAAGACGAGGATGGCGTCTTCAAGCAGCAGTTGTTCGATGCGGGAACGGTCGGGCGTTTCGCCGCTGAGGGTAATGGTTGGGCGTGGCATGGATGTTTGGACCGCGTCAGCGCGTTTCGATCTGCGCCGTGCCGTGGACGACGCAGGCGCGATTCACGTTTTCCAGGAAGCGGATCGCTTCGCCCTGCGACAGGAAGGATGGAATCAGGCGCGCAAGCCCGGCCTCCGTGCTGATGCGGTCGAGCCCGTAGGCGATACGGCGCGAGACCTCGCGCGCGGGCTTGCCGTCGCTGTTGTACAGCGAATCGTAGACGCCGACTTCTTCCCACAGGGGAACGAAACCGGGGCTGGTGGAATCCTCGAACACGACGACGGAGGCATCCCCGCCTTCTTCGCGCACGAGGCGAAATACAAAACTCATTGCTTGCCCTGCCTGAACTCGGATGGAAAAGGATGCTATCACGACCCGGCGCGGGTCGTGGCGCCCTGCCGTGCCCTGGCCTTTGCCAAAAAAAGACCAGGCCGAAGCCTGGTCTTTTTGACTACCTACTGCTTACTACTTGCTACTTATCAGAACGTGTAGCTTGCAGCCGCGCCGATGCGGCGGAACTGCGAGCTGAAGCCGCTGCGCCACTGGATCGGCGCTTCCTGTTCGAAGACGTTATCGATGTACAGGTTCAGCTTCACATGCTTGATGCCGGAGTACGCCAGGCTGTAGTTGGTCGTGATGTTGTGGTCGACACGCTCGCAGTCAGCCATGTTTTCGGCAGCAACTTTCTGCGTCACGCAGTAGGTTGGCGACGACAGGCTGTTGTTGGTGTAGCCGCTGGCGTAGTTCACCCGGACGCCGTGGTCGAAGTCACCCTTCTTCACGAAGACGCCGACATTCGCCTGCATGCGCGAACCGAAGTCATACGTACCGACAACATTCGGCTCGTAGGCGCCATCGGCCACGCTGAAGCTCTGGTATTTCAGCACGTAGGTGCCGTCGAGTTTCACGCGGACGTCGGTGCCCAGCAGTTTGAAGCGGCCCGATGCATCGAAGTCGAGGCCCGACACGCGCGTCTTGCCGCTGTTGACGTACGGGTTGTAGACCATGCCCAGCTTGCCGACGCCGCCGTAGTTGACGGTGTTGCTTGGAGCATATTTGCGCACCAGCGACAGGAACTCGTTGTCGTTGGCGGTGTTGTCGACACGGATCAGCTGGCCGGCCGGCAGGTTCGCTTCACCGCGCAGGATGTCGGTCACGGAACGGGAACCGATCTCGTTTTCGCGCTCGATGAAGTAGTAGTCGAGGGCCATCGACCAGTTCTTGATCGGCTGGAACACGATGCCGGCCGTCAGGGAGCGCGAGGTTTCCGGCTCCAGGTCCGGGTTGGACGACACGAAGCTCGGCAGGTTGGCCAGGCATTCCGCGCTGCGGAAGGAGTTGGCCTGTGCCTTGTCCGCGGTGGTCGCGCCGGCTGCGCCTTGCACCAGTGCGTTGAGCGCGTTGGCGGTCGGGCAGCGGCGCGGATCGACGACGCTGGTCGCGACCGAGCTGCGGCCCAGGCCGTTACCGGACTCGACGATGTTCGGGGCACGGAAGCCGCCCGATGCCGTGGCGCGCAGCAGCAGGTTGTCGGTGACGGTGTAACGCAGGCCCAGCTTCGGCGACATGTGCGCCTCGAAACCGGTGGTCTTGTCGGCACGCAGCGCGGCGGACAGTTCGATGCGCTTGGTCACAGGGACCATCGCCTCGGTGAACACCGCATACTGGCTGACCCTGTCGTCGACCTGCAGGCCGAACACGCCGACCAGCTCGCCACGCAGCACGTTGTCCGAGCTCTTCATCCAGTAGCCGTTGCTGCGGATGTCGGTGCCGACTGCGACGTTCAACGGACCGGCAGGCAGCTGCATGACGGCGCCCGAGATGGTCGCGTCGAAGAACTTCACGTCCGCTTCGCCTTCCGTGGTACGGACCGGGAACATCGCTTCGAGCAGCGCCGGATCGTTCTGCTGGCCGAACTTGTAGGTGCGGTTGACGATCGCATTGGTATAACCCTTGGCGCTGACCGAGCGCGTGGCCTTGGTTGCCGACGATTTCATCCAGCCGGCGGCCGATTTCCAGTCGTAGTCGCCGATCGTGCCGGTCAGTGCCAGCATGACGCGCGACTGGTCGGATTCGGTGCGGTTGAAGTTGAAGCCGTTGCCCGTATCCATCATGCGCGCACGGTACTCGACCGGCACGGTGTACGGGTTGGTCGGGTGGCCGACCGGCAGCTTCGGATACGAGTACGGTCCAACCATCTTGCCACCGAGCACGTCGTACCAGATGCTGGCCGAGCTGGTTGCGCTGCCGTTGCTGACGTTAAACGGCGCCACGATGTACTCGTTGGTCGCGCCGGCGGTCGTAATTTCGAAGTTGGCGTCGATGTTCGAGCCGATCCGGAAATGGGTGTTGCTGGCGATGGCGTGACGCTTGCTGTCGGTGGTCATGCCGCTGTACGGCAGCACGTCCCATTTGCACAGCTTGTCGACCGGGTCGATGTCGCCGGCCGGGCAGCCCGGTGCGGCAACGATATTCGTGCTGCTCAGGAAGTAGTTGCCGGTTGGCGAGAACGCGCTCTTCGCGTCCCAGGTCGAGCGGCCCGGCGTCTTGCGGTGCCATTCCGGGTAGTGCCGGCGCAGGTCGCCGGTCGTGTAGCCGTCGCGCTTGTAGACTTCGGCGGTCAGGTAGGTGTTGAAGCCCTGCACGTCGATGTCGCCATAGCCCACGATCGCCGACAGGTTGCGGTTGCGGTTTTCCTTGAAATGCTGCGATTCCTGGTAATGGGTACGGATCTTCGCGCCCTGGTAGTCCTTGCGCAGGATGATGTTGACCACGCCGGCGACCGCGTCGGAACCATAGATTGCCGAGGCGCCGTCCTTCAGGATTTCGATGCTTTCGATCGCCTCGCTGGCGATGGCGTCCAGGTTGGTGAAGTTTTCCTGCGCGCCGTCGGCCAGGCCGTAAGGCGCGATGCGGCGGCCATTGACCAGCACCAGCGTCGAGACCTTGCCCAGGCCGCGCATGCTCACGCCCGAAGCACCGGTCGCGAAACTGCCCGAGCTGCTGCTGGCCGAGTTCAGGTTGGTGTCGATCGAGGCGGTGGAAGTCAGGATCCCGAGAGCCGTCGTCTGGCCGGTACGCTCGATGTCATCGCGCGTCAGGACCTGGACCGAGCCTGCCGCTTCCGCTTCGGTGCGCTTGATGCTGCTGCCGGTGACCTCCACGCGTGCCATCGGCGTCGGCGGCACGAGTGCCTCCTGCGCCAGCGCGAAGGCAGGGAAGGCCATGGCCAGGGCCAGTGCGATGGTGTTCTTCTTCAAAGTACTTTTGTGCTTCACAACGACTCCCGGGTAGTAGGTGTATTTTTATTAACGTGCATAGTCGCGCGTCGCTGCTGCTGACCCGCGGCGGTATATACGTACAAATACTTTCACACAACATTGCGCAGGCGCAAAGTCGAGACCGGGATTTCTAAGGGAAGTCGTTAAATCCTGTTACATTCGTCGCAAAATTGATACATGTTGTTACGGATATGCAACATGGCTGATAAAAGTTCGGTTATTTGGGTAAATTTGGTTAGAAACTTGCTCCGGTTCCCCATCGCTGCACCCGCGCGATAGTGGCGTGCGGCACCGCGTCGCGGCAAAACGGTTTTACTCCGCTTCGCCGCGATTGGAGAATGTGCTGGACGATTGCTCAGGCGCGGGCGTGGCCCTGCGCCAGCGCCCGGTCCACCAGTTCGATCCAGTGCGACACCGGCGTCTGCGTCCCCGACTGCAAATGCGTCATGCAACCGATGTTCGCGGATACGATCTCGGTCGCCCCGGTCGCTTCCAGGTTCGCCAGCTTGCGGTCGCGCAGTGCGTGGGCGATTTCCGGATGCAGCACCGAATAGGTGCCGGCCGAGCCGCAGCACAGGAGCCTGTCGGCGCACAGCACCACGTCGACGCCGGCGGCGCGCAGCACGCCTTCGACCTTGCCGCGGATCTGCTGGCCGTGCTGCAGCGTGCAGGGGGGGTGGAAGGCAACCCGCTTCATGATCCTGCCGCGCAGGCTGGCGTCGAGCGGCTCTTCGAACTCCGGCATGATCT
>JAQGLR010000309.1 GCA_028292765.1 Massilia sp.
TTACAGGCGCCTCGCGAGAGGTCCTGCAGGACGAAATACGGCCGTGGGTTGAGGCATTCCTCACACAGAGGGGGCTGAGGTTAGCCGAGGCCAAGACCAAGATCGTGCACATCGACGAAGGGTTTGACTTCCTTGGGTGGAATTTTCGGAAGTATGTCTACAAGGACTCGAAGAAACTGCTAATCAAGCCAAGTAAAAAGAACGTGAAAGCGTTCTACGAAAAGCTGAGGAACATCATCGGCGACAACCTCACGGTGACTCACGAGGAACTGATCCGCATGCTGAACCCGGTTCTGGGGGGATGGGCGCGGTATCACACTTCAGCCGTGGCGAAGCAAACGTTCTCGCGCATGGATTCGCTGTTGTACTGGCGGCTGTGGCGATGGGCGAAGCGTAGGCACCCGATGAAAAATTCGTCTTTCGTCAGCGAGAAGTACTGGCGGGCGGAGGGCAATCGAAATTGGGTGTTCGCATGTGACGTAACAAAGGAAGATGGCAAAAAGAGCACGATGGCTCTGTACTCGCTTGCGAGCACACCCATCGAGCGGCACAAGAAAATCATGGGGGAGTACAACCCCTATGACCCAGCTTGGGAGAAGTACGGAGAGTCGCTACGGCAGGAACGCATGAAGAGCAAGATGCGTTACCGAAAGGAGTGGACCCGACTGTACGCCGACCAAGGTGGCAAGTGTGCGGTATGCGGATATGAGATGGACGTCGATACTGGCTGGCACGATCACCATATAGAGTACCGTATGTGTGGCGGTTCAGACAGCTTGGCAAATCGAGTATTATTGCACCCTGATTGTCATGCTCAAGTGCATAGCCAAAAGTTGCAAGTAGTTAAGCCGGTTCCTGAATAGGAACTTTTATTTTGCTCGAGCCGTGTGCTTCGAAAGTCGCATGCACGGTTCCACGGGGAGGGGGTTCCAGTAATGGGGCCTCCTTACCCTACATCCAAAAAATCGCCCTTTATGGTGCAGCCACAGATCCCATGAGCTGGTTTACGGCCCTACCATTCCCGCGGCGGCGGGCGTTTGCCTTGTCCGCCCTCGTCACCGTGGCCTCGGGGCCTTTGCATGCGCAGCTCGCGCCTGCCACGCCTCCCGCCGACGAACAAGACCTCCCGATTACCGTGCGGGCCGAGGAGATCGACGGCCGTCCGGACCGCGAGATCAATCTCAACCGCAACGTCGAGATCACGCGCGGCCAGTCGAAGCTCATTGCCGACACCGCCTGCTACCGCCTCGTCGAAGACGAAGTGACGGCCAGCGGCAACGTGCAGATGTGGCGTTTCGGCGACCGCTACCAGGGCGATTCGCTGCAGATGAACCTGTCGACCCAGCGCGGCTGGGTGCTCAATCCGCAGTACAAGCTGCAGCTGAATAACGCCCAGGGCCGCGCCGACCGCATCGACTTCCTCGGCCAGGACCAGGCACTCGTGCGGGACGGCACCTACAGCACCTGCGAAGGGCCGAACCCCGACTGGTACCTGAAATCGAGCACGCTGCGCCTCGATTCGGGCCGCGACGTCGGCACCGCCGGCAAGACCGTCATCTATTTCAAGGACGTGCCGATCCTGGCCACGCCCGGGATGTCGTTCTCGCTCTCGGGCCAGCGCCGCTCGGGCTGGCTGCCGCCCACGATCGGCTTCGGCTCGAAGGGCGATTCCGAAGTCATGCTGCCGTATTACTTTAATATTGCCCCGAACCGCGATTTGACGGTGTTTCCGCGCCTGATGTTCGACCGCGGCCTGCAACTGGGCGCCACCGCGCGCTATATCGGCGAAACCGCGCGCGGGCCGTATGGCGGCGAGACCCACGCCGAATTCCTGCGCAACGACCGCGTCACGAAAACCGACCGCTGGCTGGTCAACTCCCTCCACAACCAGACGCTGGCGCCGGGCTGGACCTACGGCTGGAATGCCAACGGGGCGTCGGACGACGAATACCCGAGCGACTTCTCGCGCACGGTGTCCACCAGCGCCGAGCGCCAGCTGGTGCGCGAGCTGTACACGAACTACGCCACCCCGTACTGGAACCTGACGGCGCGCGCCCAGAATTACCAGATCTTGCAGGAACCGGCGGCGGTGACCAATCCGGCGCTGGCGATCCCGCGGCCGTATGCGCGCTTGCCGCAGGTCCTGTTCCATGCCGGCCGTTACGACGTGAAGGGCTTCGACTGGGCGATCGACGCCGACGCGACGCGCTTCGACCACCCGAGCTTTGACAGCGGCAGCCGCCTGGTGGCCGTGCCGCAGATCAGTTATCCGTGGATCCGCCCGGGTTACTACGTCACCCCGAAGCTGATGGTGCACGCGACCAAATATGCGATGGACACCAATGCGCGCGGCCCGACCAGCCTGTCGCGCACGCTGCCGATCTTCTCGGTCGACAGCGGCATGGTGTTCGAGCGCGAGACGAAGCTGTTCGGCAGCGCCCTGACGCAGACCCTCGAGCCGCGCCTGTTCTACGTCCGCACGCCGTACAAGGACCAGGACCAGTTCCCGCTGTTCGACACGGGCGAAGCCGGCTTCAGCTACGCCCAGCTGTTCAGCGAGAACCGCTTCGTCGGACCCGACCGCGTTTCCGACGCCAACCAGCTGACCGCCTCCCTGGTGTCGCGCTACATCGAGGCCGATGGCGCCGAGCGCCTGCGCCTGGCCTTCGGCCAGCGCCTGTATTTCACCGAGCCGCGCGTGCAGTTGCCCGGCCGCGTGCAGGACCGCAGGGGGCGCTCCGACCTGCTGCTGGCGGCATCCGGACGCATCATCAATAACTGGAACTTCGACAGCAGCGTACAATATGATGCGACCAGCACCAGTTTGTACAGCCAGAGCCACGGCGTGCGCTGGACGCCGGGACCGATGAAAGTGCTCAACGCCGAATACCGCTACGTGCGCGACAGTTTCCGCAACGTCGACGTCTCGGCGCAGTGGCCGCTGTCGATGCGCTGGTACGGCGTCGGCCGCGTCAGCTATTCGCTGCGCGACCGCCGCCTGCTCGAGAGCCTGGTCGGGCTCGAGTACAAGGCCGATTGCTGGGTGTTCCGGATGGGCGCGCAGCGCTTCGTCACGGCAGCCCAGACGACCTCGACGCCAATGTTCTTCCAGATCGAGCTCAACGGCCTGTCGCGCCTGGGCTTCGGCAACCCGATGGAGTCGTTTTACAAGAGTATTCCCGGCTATACGCGGTTGAACAGCAACGTCGGCCGTCCCTAACCGGACCATGGATGATTTTTGACCTGAATGAGTGCCCCCCAGATTATGCGTACTACCCGTTTGCATCACCTTAAGCTCGCAGCGGCGCTGCTGTGCGCGCTCACTGCCAACGCCGCCGTCGGCCAGGCCGAGACTAAAAAGTCTCCTGCTGCCGCGGCCTCGTCGGCCCCGGTAGCGGCGCCTTCCAAAGCCCCCTCTCCGGCGAACGCTGCCAATAATCCGGGAAGCGGCTTCCTGCCGCCGGCCTCGAGCAGCGCGAACGTCATCGACTCCATCAAGGTGGTCGTCAACGACGAAGTCATCACGGCCAACGAGGTGCGCAACCGCGTCGCCCAGATCACTGCCCGCCTGCGCGGCCAGAACGCCCAGCTGCCGGCCCAGGCCGACCTCGAGCGCCAGGTGACCGAGGCAATGATCGTCGAGCGCGCCCAGCTGCAGCTGGCGCGCGAGATGGGCGTGCGCGTCGACGACCGCCAGCTCGACGCCGCCATCGGCCGCATCGCCGAGGGCCAGAAGATGACGGTCCAGGAGATGCGCAACCAGATGGAAAAGGAAGGCTTGACCTTCGCCCAGTTCCGCGAAGAGATCCGCAACGAGATCATGATGCAGCGCCTGCGCGAGCACGAGGTCGACAGCAAGATCCAGGTCTCCGACGCCGAGGTCGACACCTACCTCGCCGCCGAAAAGGCCGCCGCCGCCGACAAGGTCGAGATGGACCTGTCGCAGATCTTCGTCGGCATCCCGGCGAACGCCACGCCCGAGCAGGTCGCCGCACGCCGTGCCCGCGCCGACGAAGTGCTGCGCCAGCTGCGCACCGGCGCCGACTTCGCCAAAATCGCCACCACCTATTCCGACGCGCCCGATGCCCTCAAGGGCGGCGCGATCGGCTGGCGCGAGGTGGACCGCCTGCCGCCGCTGTTCGCCGGCGAGCTGCGCAAACTCAGCTCCGGGCAGGTCACGCCTGTCATCAAGACGAATACGGGCTTCTACATCCTCAAGATGGCCGACAAGCGCAACCTGGCAAAGGCGCCCGAGGAGGCCGTGGTGCAGCAAACCCGCGCCCGCCACATCCTGCTCAAGCCCACGCCGGCGATGCCGGCCGCGGAAGCGAAGCGCAAGCTGGCCGAGCTGAAGGCGAAGATCGAGAGCAAGTCCGCGACCTTCGAAGAACTGGCACGCCAGAACAGCCAGGACGGCTCGGCCGCCAAGGGTGGCGAGCTCGGCTGGCTGGAGCCCGGCGACCTCGTGCCCGAATTCGAGACCGCGATGAATGCGCTCAAGCCCGGCCAGGTGTCGGACGTGATCGAGACGCCGTTCGGCTTCCACATCGTTGAAGTACTCGAGCGCAAGAGCCAGGACGTGACGCAGCAAAAGGAACGCCTGCAGGCACGCCAGGTGATCCGCGAGCGCAAACTCGGCGAAGCCTTCGAGGACTGGGCGCGCGAGGTGCGCGACCGCGCCTACGTCGAGTTCCGCGAGGAAGGGTAAGGTCGTGGCGGTGCCGCTCGGCGTGCGCCCGACCCTGGCGCTGACGGTCGGCGAGCCGGCCGGCATCGGCCCCGAGATCGCGATCCGCGCGGCCTGGGCGCTGCGCGAGGTCGCCAACTGCGTGCTGGTCGGCGATGCGGCCTTCCTGGCGCTCACCGCCAGCCTGGTCGATCCCAACATCCGCCTGGCGGCGCTGTCGATCCAGGCGCTGAGGAATGGCGGCCTGCCGCACTTCGGCAGTGAACGCATCGCCGTCGTCGACGTGCCGCTCGCCGCGCACGTGGTGCCGGGCGTACTCGATGCGCAAAACGGCCGCGCCGTGCTGGCCACGCTCGACCTCGCGGTCGAGGGCGTGGGCGCCGGCTGGTTCGACGCCATCGTCACCGCGCCCCTGCAAAAGAGCACCATCAACGAGGCCGGCATCGCGTTTTCCGGCCATACCGAATACCTGGCCGAAAAGACCGGCACGGCGAAGGTCGTCATGATGCTGGCCGGGCAACCGGCAAACGGCCAGCCTTATCTCCGGGTGGCGCTGGCCACCACCCACCTGCCCTTGAAGGACGTGCCGGGCGCAATTACCACCGACCTCCTGGCGCAGGTGCTCGACATCGTCCAGGCCGACTTGCGCACGAAATTCGGCATCGCCGCGCCGCGCATCCTCGTCACCGGGCTGAACCCGCATGCCGGGGAAAACGGCTACCTCGGGCGCGAGGAGATCGACGTCATCGAACCCGCCCTGGCGGCGGCGCGCGCGCGCGGCATCGATGCCCGCGGGCCGTATCCGGCCGACACCCTGTTCCAGCCGAAATACCTGCAGGACGCCGATTGCGTGCTGGCGATGTACCACGACCAGGGCCTGCCGACCCTCAAGCACGCGACTTTTGGGCGCGGCATCAACGTCACGCTCGGCCTGCCGCTGATCCGCACCTCGGTCGATCATGGCACCGCGCTCGACCTGGCCGCGCGCGGCCTCGGCCTCGCCGACTGCGGCAGCATGGAGGAGGCGATCCGCGCCGCCGTGTCGATGGTGCGGGCCAGTCAATATAATTAACGAAAGCATCAATGAAACACGTCGCACGCAAGCGCTTCGGCCAGAACTTCCTGACCGATAAACTCGTCCTCTCGAGCATCATCGAAGCGATCGATCCGCGCCGCGGCGAGACGATGGTCGAGATCGGACCTGGCCTGGCGGCGATGACGGCGCTGCTGCTCAAGCAACTGGACCACATGCACGTCGTCGAACTCGACCGTGACCTGGTGGCGCGCCTGGAAAAAGCCTACCCGCGCGAAAAGCTCACCATCCACTCGGGCGACGCGTTGAAATTCGATTACGCATCGATTCCCGTGGCCGAAGGGCAGAAGCTGCGCGTGGTCGGCAACCTGCCGTACAACATCTCGAGCCCGCTGCTGTTCCACCTGGCCGATTTCGCGCACCTGGTCGAGGACCAGCACTTCTGGCTGCAAAAGGAAGTGGTCGAGCGCATGGTGGCCGAGCCGGGCACCAAGGCCTACGGCCGCCTGTCGGTGATGCTGCAATGGCGCTACGACATGTCGCTGATGTTCATCGTGCCGCCGACCGCCTTCGACCCGCCGCCGCAGGTCGAATCGGCCATCGTGCGCATGGTCCCGACCCGGAACCAACTCGCCGTCGACGGCCCGACCCTGTCAGCGGTGGTGCAGAAGGCGTTTTCCCAGCGTCGCAATGTGATCCGCAACTGCGTGGCCGGCATGTTCACCGAAGCGCAGCTGGTCGAGGCCGGCATCGACCCCGGCACCCGCCCGGAAACGGTGAGCCTCGAGCAGTACGTGGCGCTGGCGAATATCCTCAAGCCGGCCTGAACGCCGAAAACACGTCGCTGTCAGGCCGCGTGATTGAGGCCACCGGCCTCGATCACGCCGTGCCGCATTGCACAAGCCGCGCATAACCCCCGCACGACACGGTACATCGCCCGCCAGCGCGCTTCATCGCGCGCTTTTTGCAGTTCGTCGCAACCCGATGGAAGGCCCGCGACCCGATTGCTAAAGTACTCCCATCGAAAGCCCGAACGCACCATCCCGCCAAGGCGGGGGCAACCAACCGAAGGGAGTACTGAAATGAACGTCCTCAAACACATGGAAGCGCTGTTTGTCATCGCCGCACTGGTCGTTGGCGTCAGCACCTATGCCAGTGCCGAGAGCTACAAGGCCCAGGTCCGCGCCGATGCGATGGTGTCGGTCGGCAGCGAAAAGATGGCCGTGGTGAAGGTCACCGCGAAGCGCCTCGCGCCGGCAACGAAGCTCGGCTGAAGCCCGCAGGCGAAAAAAAAGCCCACCGTTGCGGGTGGGCTTAAATCCAATTCTTTTCTGAGGAGATTTGGAGGAGACAGGTGCATTATGCTGCACTACAGCATATTCGTCTAATTTTCTTTCGGAATAGTCGACATTCCTGCGGTGAATATCTGCCTCTAGGCATCGGGGCGGCAGGCCACGGCAACCGTGGTCACCGGATC
Source organism: Massilia sp. (assembly GCA_028292765.1). Classification (GTDB taxonomy): domain Bacteria; phylum Pseudomonadota; class Gammaproteobacteria; order Burkholderiales; family Burkholderiaceae_D; genus Telluria. The sequence continues at coordinate 7,198 of JAQGLR010000309.1, forward strand.
GTCGCCCATGATCCCCGCGCCATTGCTGACGGTGCAGGTCAGGCCGGCCGGCTTGGTCAGGACGGTGATGCCGAAGGTCTGGCCGTAGGTCACCGGTTGCTGCAAGGTGAAACTGGTCGCATTGGCCGGCACGGTCACGGTGCCGCCGGTGCTGCCGTTCGTCAACACCAGTTCGCCGCTGGTCAGGCCGGTGACCGTGCCGCTGATCTGGTTGCTGACCAGTACACAGGAAATGATGGCGTTGATGACGGACAGGCGTCCTGCCGTGTCGGTGTTGCCGCCGTTCTGCCCGCAGATCTGGTGCGCGGGCGAGGCTTTCACGGTCACGTTATAGGTATCCCCGTAGCCGGCCTGGTTGCGGAACGCGTACTCGACGTTTTTCGGCGTAGGCACGGTCGAACCCGGCAGCGTTTCATAGCCAGCTGGCGCGACCGTCAGGTCTTCGCCATTGTTCGACAGCACCAGTCCCGGGTGTTCGAGGCCGGTGACGATGCCGCCGATGGTATAGGACGAGCTGCCGCCGCCGCAGGCGCTCAGGCCGGCGGCCAGCGCCAGGGTCAGCGCGGACAGCGCCAGGGTCGATTTCTTCAAATTAGCCTCCAGGATCATGGGGTGCAACGCACGACGATGTTCGCGACATTGCCTGCTTGCATCGTGCCGGTGCCGTTCTCCACGGCACAATTCGGTCCGACTTCGCCCTGCTTGGGCGGCAGCACGGTCACGCCATAGGGCGATTCTTCCGATACCGGGGCCATCTGGAAAGTCGTGGCGTTCGGCGCGATCTCGATACGATCGGTGCCGTTGACAAGCACGAGGCCGGTTCTGTTGCCCAGTCCGACGATCGTGCCACCCAGGGTCCACTTGCGGATCGTGCAGGTGACCAGGACATTGGAGACATTGAAGACGGCCCGGCCAGTGGCGTTGGCGACCACGCAGCCGCCCGGTTCGACGTTGGCAGGAACGCTTTTCACCTCGACGAAATAGCGGTCGTCGGTTTGCACCAGGTCCTTGAACAGGAAGCTGCCGGACTGATTGACGGCGAGGTCGGAGCCGCCATTGTTCGTCAGCACCAGGCCCGGCTTGGTGACACCGATAGCCTGGCCGCCGATGTATATGTCGCCATCACCGCCGCCGCAGGCGGACAGGCTCAGCGCGCATGCCAGCGCGATGCCGGCGCGCAGGGGGGAACGAATCATCATTTCTCCAAATAAAAAGGGAAGGGGCTGGCGCGCAACCGGATGCGCCACGCCGCACGGTAGAGGTTTGCCCATCATTTTAGAGCATTTGACAAGCCCCGGGCTCATTGCGCTTTGTATCACGCTGTAACGATAGAAGATAAAGACCCCGCGCTATCGGGCCCCGCCGTGGGCGGGGCACGATAGCGCGATTGCATTTCCCCGCTGGCCTCGCTATCCTTGGTCGGCCCCCATTCATGCGCGAACGATGACGCCCACCTACCGCCGCCCCTGGCCCAAAGCCGTCCTGTTCGACCTGGACGATACCCTGTGGCCGATCGCACCCGTGATCCTGCAGGCCGAGCAGACCCTGTTCGCGTGGCTTGCCGACAACGTACCGCGGGTGGCGGCACGCTTCACCATCGACAGCCTGCGCCAGGCCCGTCTCGAACTGCTGGCGCGCAAACCCGAGTTCCAGATCGACCTCGGCGCCTTGCGCCGTGCCGGCCTGATCGCCGCCTTCGAGCAGGCCGGCGAGGACGCGGCCAAGGTGGAGCAGGCCATGACGGAATTCTTCGCCGCGCGCAACGCCGTGGTTCCCTACGACGACGTGCTGCCGGGCCTGTTGCGGCTGAAGGGGCGCGTGCTGATCGGTTCGGTTACCAACGGCAACGCCGATTTGCAGACGATCGGCCTCGCCCACCACTTCCACGCCTCGGTGTCGGCGCCGGCCTTCGGGCGCGCAAAACCCGACCCGTCGATCTTCCACGCCGCCCTCGAGGCACTCGGCGTCGCGCCTCACGAGGCGGTCTACGTCGGCGACGACCTGATCCTGGACGTGCAGGGCGCCCAGCGCGCCGGGTTGCGCGCGGTGTGGATGAACCGCAGCGCCAGCCGGCGCGACCTGGAAGAGGGCGTCCAGCCGGACGCGACCGTCGCCGATTTAGACGGTTTGCTGGCCTGGCTCAAACGCGAACACGCTTGAGAGCGTCTAACAAAATCCCCATGGCGGCGTTGCGTCGTCTCGCCGTACTAGCGTACTGTCTTCGACAATGCGCCTTGCCCTGAGGATTTTGTTAGACGCTCTACGCCCACAGGGTCGGGCGAACGTGCATAATAGGTACAGAACATTCTGCCGCTTGCCTTCCCATGCATCTTGAACCCCGTGCCCAAACCCTCCTGAAAGCCCTGGTCGAGCGCTATATCGCCGACGGCCAGCCGGTCGGGTCGCGCGCGCTCTCGAAGATCTCCGGCCTCGACCTGTCCCCGGCCACGATCCGCAACATCATGGCCGACCTCGAGGAAATGGGCTATGTCGCCAGCCCGCACACCTCGGCCGGCCGCGTGCCCACGCCGCGCGGCTACCGGCTGTTCGTCGACACCTTGCTGACGGTGCAGCACATCGATGGCCAGCACGGGGTCAGTCCCGAGCACATGCGCCTGTCCGCCCAGCAACCGCAGAAGCTCATCGCCAACGCGGCGCAGATGTTATCGTCATTGACCCAGTTCGCCGGCGTGGTGCAGAGCCCGCGCCGCGAGTCGGTGTTCCAGCAGATCGAATTCCTGCGCCTGTCCGAGCGGCGCATCCTGCTCGTCATCGTCGACCCGCGCGGCGACGTGCAGAACCGCCTGCTGCTGACCGAGGTCGACTACACGCCGAACCAGTTGGTGCAGTCGGCCAATTACCTGAACCAGAACTTCGCCGGCCTGACCTTCGATGAAGTGCGCCGGCGCCTGGGCAGCGAGTTGCGCCAGCTGCGCGACGACATCGGCGGCCTGATGCAAACGGCGGTGGAGGCCGGCACCGAGGCCATGGCCGAGCAGGGCGACGGCATGGTCATTTCCGGCGAACGCAACCTGCTGTCGGTGTCCGACCTGTCGTCCAACATGAGCTCGCTGCGCCAGATGTTCGAGATGTTCGAGCAGAAAACCGGGCTGATGCAGCTGCTCGACATGTCGAGCAAGGCCGGCGGCGTGCAGATTTTTATCGGCGGCGAATCGAAACTGGTGCCGATGGACGAAATGAGCGTGGTGACCGCGCCGTATGAGGTGAACGGCAAGATCGTCGGCACCCTCGGCGTCATCGGACCGACGCGCATGGCCTACGAGCGCGTGATCCCGATCGTCGATATCACGGCCAAGCTGCTGTCGAATGCGCTGAGCCATTCCTGATCGCCCAAGGCCGCGTGGGATATAAAAAATGGCGCCATCGGCGCCATTTTTCGTTAAAGCCTGCAGCGATCAATTCCGATGCGGGCAAGCCGGCTTGATGCAATTGCCGTAGATTGCCAGCGCGTGCTCGGCGATCTTGAAGCCGCGCTCGACGGCGATCTTGTGCTGCCGCGATTCGATTTCCTCGTCGTAGAATTCTTCGACGTGGCCGCAGTCGAGGCAAACCAGGTGGTCGTGGTGCGAACCGGCATTGAGCTCATAAATGGCCTTGCCGGTTTCGAAGTGGTTGCGGTTGAGCAGGCCGGCCTGCTCGAACTGGGTCAGGACCCGGTAGACGGTCGCCAGGCCGACATCCATGTTCTCGGCCAGCAGGATTTTGTAGACGTCTTCCGCCGTCAGGTGCCGCACTTCGCTGTTCTGGAAAATTTCCAGGATCTTCAGGCGCGGCAACGTCGCCTTCAGGCCGCTAGCCTTCAGGTCGGTCGGATTGTTACTCATGTTTGTTACTCGTAGATGGGCGGAGTGCTTTATGATATAGCGTTTTGGAAGCTCCCGCTTAATCGTTTTGAGGTTACTTATGCGCGTCATTGATGCCGTTGTCCGTCGTTCCCATGCCCGCGCCGCGCTCGCTGCGGGCCTCGCATGCACGCTGGTCTTGTCCGGTTGCGCATCCTGGCGCAACCAGACCAAACCGGCCGCGCCGGTGAACACGTCCCCGCAAGCAATGGAAGCCGATGCGAACAAATCGGCCGCGCTGGCCAATTCCGGTGCGCAAACGACCCAGGTCACCAAGCTGCAAAAGTTCCTGTGGGTGTTCTCGCCTTACCGTCCGGACATCCAGCAAGGCAACTTCGTATCCCAGGAAATGCTGACGCAACTGAAAGTGGGCCAGACCCGCGAGCAGGTGCGCTTCCTGCTGGGCACGCCGCTGCTGACCGACATGTTCCACGCCGACCGCTGGGACTATCCGTTCTATCTGGCGCGCGGCAACGGCGAGCTGACCACCAGCCGCGTCACCGTCTATTTCAAGGATGACGTGGTCGAGCGTTTCGACGGCGGCAACCTGCCGACCGAGCGCGAATACATCGCGCGCATCGCCGGCCCGATCAAGACCCCGAAAAAGGCGGCGGCCGCCGAAAATACCAAGCCGGCGGCAGCGCCGTCGGTCGTGCCGGCCACCACCACCACCCAGACCCCTTAAAATTTCAACAAGCGTCTCATGAAGCAAATGAAAATCGCGGTTGCCGGCGCCAGCGGGCGCATGGGCCGCATGCTGGTCGAAGCAATCGCCGCCGCGCCCGATGCGCAACTTTCCGGCGCGCTCGACGTGGCCGGTTCTCCCTCCATCGGCCAGGACGCCGGCGCCTTTTCGGGCCAGCCGACCGGCGTCGCCATCGAGTCCGACTTGGCGCGCGCGCTGGCGGGCGCCGACTGCCTGATCGACTTCACGCGTCCGGAAGGCACGCTCGAGCACCTGGCATACTGCGCCGCCAACGGCATTAAAATCGTCATCGGCACCACCGGTTTCGACGACGCGGGCAAGGCGGCGATCGCCGCCGCCGCCGAAAAAACGGCCGTCGTGTTCGCACCGAACATGAGCGTGGGCGTGAACGTCACCCTGAAACTGCTGGAAATGGCCGCAAAAAGCTTCGCCGAAGGCTACGACATCGAAATCATCGAAGCGCACCATCGCCACAAGGTCGATGCGCCGTCGGGCACGGCCTTGAAGATGGGCGAAGTGATCGCCGACGCGCTCGGGCGCGACCTGAAGGACTGCGCCGTGTATGGCCGCGAAGGCGTCACCGGCGAGCGCGATCCCTCGACCATCGGTTTTGCCACCGTGCGCGGCGGCGACATCGTGGGCGACCACACCGTGCTGTTCGCCGGCACCGGCGAGCGCATCGAGATCACCCATAAATCGAGCAGCCGCGTCACCTATGCCCACGGCGCCCTGCGCGGCGCACGCTTCATCGCGGACCGTGCGAATGGCCTGTACGATATGCAGGACGTGCTGGGACTCAAAACGGGACCAAAAGGCTGAATATGGCAATTGCAGAACTGAATGGCGCGGCCATCGTCGACGAAGCCTCGTTTTATGCCGAGAGCCGCCGCGCGTTCGGCTTTCACACGGCCTCCGGCGACACCATCGACACCTGGGTCGACTGCCTGAGCTACCTGCGCGACGACGAGAACATGACCAAGTTCCGCCTGCAGCCCGACGAGGTGCTGGAAGTCGTCATCACCGACAGCGGCGCCCTGCGCGGCCGCCTGCCCGACCTGGTCGACGAAATCATCTTCTGCGTCGGCGGCATCAACGAGCGCTACGAAGATTACGGCGAGAAGCCGGCACTGGAACTCGTGCTGCGCTAGTGGGTGGGGGCCTCGATAAACCTACTGCGCGTCGTAGGTTCGGCCTGCGATGCTCGCTACGGTTTCTCGAGGCCCCGTGATGTCATGAGCTATTCACTAAAAAAGCCAGCGGCCCGTAGGGTGGACTCCCGAGTCCACGCGGATCATGCTTACCTATAACAGCACAGCAGCAGCTCCACCAATCCATGCAGGCTTAGCGAGGTAACGGCTCCATCCGCCCAAGTCATGACCGCAGACGATCTTCTTTCCATTTCCCGCTATGTGATGCCTGTCTTGCCGCTGCGGCCAGCAAGCCTGGGTTTCCTGTTCGGGACGCGCCATGGCGTCGAGGAGTTTTGCCGGGAGACGCATGCGCTGTGGCAGCGCGGGATGTTCGAACGGCTGCTGGTTTCCGGCGGGGCGACAGCAGGGGAGGCCCGGCCGGAGGCACTTGTCATTGCCGAGCGGCTGGTCGCCCTGGGCGTGCCGGCCTCGATCCTGATCCTGGAACCTGATGCGACGAACACCGGCGAGAACGTCATTTTCGGCCGCCGCAAGCTAGCCGAGGTAATGGATCTGGCGCAGGTCGAGAGCGTGCTGGTGATCGGCAAGGTCTGCCCGATGCGGCGTTACCTGATGACGCTGGCGCGACACTGGCCCGGCGTCGAGGTGTCGGCCTGCGCAATCAATTATTTTGGCATGCCGGTTGAGCGCTGGCACGAGCACGACGAATTCCGCGCGCGCGTTCTCAGCGAGTTCCACAAGATTCCGCACTACCTGGAGCAGGGCTTCCTGCGCGAGCTGGACGGGCACCCCCGGTATCCGATGCTGGCCGCCGGTTCATGAGACGGCTCGGCAGGACACTACTGCTGCTGGCCTCGCTGCTGCTGGCCTACCTCGCCCTGGCGGCTTCGTGGGCGGGGGCATCGACCAACCAGCTGCTCGTGCGACAGCCGGCCGTGCAGGGCATGCCGCTGTCGCCGCGCCAGCAGGGCATCCTGCTCAGGATCGAAGACCCGACCTTCTTTTCCCATCATGGACTCAGCCTGGCCGATGGCCAGGGCGTCGCCACGATCTCGTCCGCCGTCGCGCGCGAGTTGCTTCTGTACGGACCCGGGCTCGAGGGCTTCGAGGGAATGCTGCAGGGCTTCTACCGCGGTGTATTCGAGTGCTGCAAGAAAATCGACTTCGGCCGCGACGCGATGGCGCTGGTGCTCGACGCCAGGGTGTCGAAAGAGCGCCAGCTGGCGATCTACGTTGCCAGCATCTACATGGGCCGGCATGAGGGGCAGCAGGTGCGCGGCCTGGAGGCGGCGGCGCTTGCTTACCTGGGCAAGCCGCTGGACCAGGCCGGCGACGACGAGATGGCGCAACTGGTCACCATGATCCGCGCCCCGAACGCACTGCATCCGGTACGCAACCGGGCGGCGTATGAGCTGCGCCTGGCGCGGGTGAGGGCGGTGCTGGCGGGACGCTGCCAGCCGGCGGGCTGGTTCGACACGACTTACGCGCATTGCGGCCGCTGAAGGGGCGCTCGCCTCGTTCGGCGCATCGGTTCCACACCGCCGCGCTTCGCCGCAGTGCAAGATGAACCAGTATAATGTTCTGCTCCACTCCCCAATTCCGTCCGCAGAACATCATGCAAGATAAATATAGTCCAGCCGAAGTTGAACAGGCCGCGCAGGCGTACTGGAAGTCGATCGATGCGTATAAAGCCATCGAGCACGATCCACGTTTCCCAAAGGGCAAGTACTACGCCTGCTCGATGCTGCCTTACCCATCCGGCAAGCTGCACATGGGCCATGTGCGCAACTATACGATCAACGACGTGATGTACCGCTACCTGCGGATGAACGGCTACAACGTGCTGATGCCGATGGGTTGGGATGCCTTCGGCATGCCGGCCGAGAACGCGGCGATGGCGAACAACGTGCCCCCGGCCGAGTGGACCTATTCGAACATCGCCCACATGCGCGCGCAGATGGAGTCGATGGGCCTGGCCATCGACTGGTCGCGCGAGATGACCGCCTGCAAGCCGGAATACTACAAGTGGAACCAGTGGATGTTCCTCAAGATGCTGGAAAAAGGCATCATCTACCAGAAGACCGGCACCGTGAACTGGGACCCGGTCGACCAGACGGTTCTCGCCAACGAGCAGGTCGTCGACGGCCGCGGCTGGCGTTCGGGCGCGCCGATCGAAAAGCGCGAAATCCCGATGTACTACGTGCGCATCACCGACTACGCCGACGAGCTGCTCGATTACGTCGACAACAAGCTGCCGGGCTGGCCGGAGCGCGTGCGCACCATGCAGACCAACTGGATCGGTAAATCGGTCGGCGTGCGCTTTGCCTTCCCGCACGTGGCCATGGACGACGCCGGTGAACTGATCAACGAAGGCAAGCTGTACGTCTTCACCACCCGCGTCGACACCCTGATGGGCGTGACCTTCTGCGCCGTGGCGCCGGAACACGCGCTGGCGCAGCACGCCGCCAGGAACAACCCGGAGCTGGCCGCCTTCATCGCCGAGTGCAAACTGGGTTCCGTCATCGAAGCCGACATGGCGACGATGGAAAAGAAGGGCATGCCGACCGGCCTGTTCGTGACGCACCCGGTGTCGGGCGAGCAGTTGCCGGTCTGGGTCGGCAACTACGTCCTGATCACCTATGGCGACGGCGCCGTGATGGGCGTGCCGGGCCACGACGAGCGCGATTTCGCGTTCGCGAAAAAATACGATTTACCAATCAAGCAGGTCGTCGAGGTCGACGGCCAGGAATTCTCGCTGGACGCCTGGCAGGAGTGGTACGGCGACAAGGAAACCGGCCGCGTCATCAACTCCGGCAAGTACGACGGCCTGGACTACATCGCCGCCGTCAACGCGGTCTCGGGCGACCTCGCCGAAAAGGGCCTGGGCGACAAGAAGGTGACCTTCCGCCTGCGCGACTGGGGCATTTCGCGCCAGCGCTACTGGGGCACCCCGATCCCGATGATCCACTGCGGCGATTGCGGCGTGGTGCCGGTGCCGGAAGCCGACCTGCCGGTCGTGCTGCCCGAGCACCTGGTCCCGGACGGCACCGGCAACCCGCTGAACAAGGACGAAGCCTTCCTCGCCTGCGACTGCCCGAAGTGCGGCAAGCCGGCGCGCCGCGAGACCGACACGATGGACACCTTCATCGATTCGTCCTGGTACTACATGCGCTATACCTCGCCGGGTTCGAACGAGGCCATGGTCGACGCGCGCAACGATTACTGGATGCCGATGGACCAGTACATCGGCGGCATCGAGCACGCCGTCATGCACCTGCTGTACGCGCGCTTCTGGACCAAAGTCATGCGCGATTTCGGCCTGGTGAAATTCGACGAGCCGTTCGTCAACCTGCTGACCCAGGGCATGGTCCTGAACGAGACCTACTACCGTGAGGACACCTCCGGCAAGAAGACCTGGTTCAACCCGGCCGACGTCGAACTCGTCTTCGACGACAAGGGCCGCCCGCAGAGCGCGACCCTGAAAAGCGATGGCCAGCCGGTGCAGATCGGCGGCACCGAGAAGATGTCGAAGTCGAAGAACAACGGCATCGACCCGCAAGCGCAGATCGAACAGTACGGCGCCGACACCGCGCGCCTGTTCACGATGTTCGCTTCGCCGCCGGAACAGACGCTGGAATGGTCGGACAGTGGCGTGGAGGGCGCAAGCCGCTTCCTGCGCCGCGTCTGGGCGTATGCCTACGCCCAGCGCGAGCGCGTTGCCGCCGCGCTGGCGGGCCAGCAGCACGGTAGCTTGCAGGAAGCGCACAAGACGCTGCGCCGCGAAGTGCACAAGATCCTGCAGCAGGCCGACTACGACCTGAAGCGCATCCAGTACAACACCGTGGTGTCGGCCTGCATGAAAATGCTGAACACGCTGGAAGCCGCCAAGCTGCCGGGCGGTGTCGAGGGCGACGCAATCATCGCCGAAGGCCTGTCGATCTTCCTGCGCATGCTCAATCCGGTGGCGCCGCACATCACCCACGCGCTGTGGCAGGAACTCGGCTACGCCACGGCCTACGGCGACATCCTCGACGTGCAGTGGCCGGAAGTGGACGCGCAGGCGCTGGAGCAAGCCGAGATCGAGATGATGATCCAGGTGAACGGCAAGCTGCGCGGCTCGGTCAAGGTGGCCAAGGAGGCCGACAAGGCGACCGTCGAGGCGGCCGCGCTGGCCTCCGAGGCGGTCCAGAAGTTCCTGGAAGGCACGCCGAAGAAGGTCATCGTCGTGCCCGGCAAACTCATCAACATTGTGGTGTAACCCATGCGCGCTTCTACTTCCGCATTTTTCCCACGTTTTGCGCGCCTGGTTGGCGCGTTGTTGCTCGCAACAACGCTTGCAGCCTGCGGCTTCCAGCTGCGCGGCTCGAACGGCGCCTACGACATGCCGTTCTCCAGCATCTACCTGGCCGTCCCGGACACTTCGCCGCTGGGCAATGAACTCAAGCGCAACCTGCGCGCCAGTGACCGGGTCGTCATCACGCCGACGCAGGAAGGCGCGCAGGCCCGCTTCGAGGTGCTGTCGGAAACCCGTAACAAGGCCATCCTGTCGCTGAACAACCTGGGCCGCGTGCGCGAGTACTTGCTGAGCTATACGCTGGTGTTCCAGGTGCGCGATGCAGCCGGCAAGCTGCTGCTCGGCCCGACCGAGATCACGCTGCGCCGCAACCTGGCCTTCAGCGAGGAAGTCGTGCTGGCGAAGGAAGGCGAAGAAGCGCTGCTGTACCGCGACATGCAGTCCGACCTGGTGCAGCAGATCATGCGCCGCCTGGCGGCCGTGAAGCCCCAGTAAGCGCAACAGGAATCATCGATGCCAAGATTTACCCATGCAACTGCGGCCTGAGGCGCTCGAGCCCCATCTGGCAAAGGGGCTCGCGCCGCTGTACGTCATCACCAGCGACGAGCACCTGCTGGCGCTGGAGGCGGCCGATAAAATCCGCCGCGCCGCGCGCGCGGCCGGCCACACCGAACGCGACGTATTGAGCGTCGAGCGCACCTTCAAATGGGGCGAACTGCTGGCGGCGAACCAGGCGCTGTCGCTGTTCGGCGACAAGAAGCTGATCGAACTGCGCATCCCCGGCGGCAAGCCGGGCAAGGACGGCGGCGCCGCCCTGCAGGCCTACGCCAGGGACCTCAGCCCCGACAACATCACCATCATCACGCTGCCCAGGCTCGACTGGCAAACGGCGAAAGCCGCGTGGGTGGCCAGCCTGCAGCAGGCCGCCGTGTATATCGAGATCCCCAGCATCGAGCGCGCGCAGCTGCCGGGCTGGATCGGCCAGCGCCTGGCCGCGCAAGGGCAAAGCGCGGACCGCACGGCGCTCGACTTCATCGCCGACCGGGTGGAAGGCAATCTGCTGGCGGCGCACCAGGAGATCCAGAAGCTGGGCCTGTTGCACGAGCCGGGCAAGCTGACGTACGAGCAGGTGCAGGACGCGGTGCTGAACGTGGCGCGCTACGACGTGTTCAAGCTGTCGGAAGCGATGCTGGCCGGCGACCCGTCGCGCCTGGCGCGCATGCTGGAGGGCTTGAAGGGCGAGGGCGAGGCGCTGCCGCTGGTGCTGTGGGCCGTCTCCGAAGAAATCCGCACGCTGTTAAAATTGAAAGCCGGGATGGCGCAGGGGCGGCCGCTCGGGGCGCTCATGAAGGAATACCGGATCTGGGGACCGCGCGAGCGGATGATGGAGCCGGCGCTGCGCCGGGTGTCGCTCGCCACCCTGGAAAGCGCGCTGCAGCAGGCGGCGCAGGTGGACAAGATGGTGAAGGGCTTGCGCGCGAAGCAGTTTGCCGGGGATGCGTGGGACGCGATGTTGCAGCTGGCGTTGAGGGTGGCCGGGTAACGAAGGTTCGCACGTCGAACACGCATTCACGAACACGCATTCACGAACAAGCATTCACCCCGGTCGTTCAACGATAACTGGAACCGACACGATGGACATTACCGACTACATGCACACCCTGGGCCGCAACGCCCGCGCGGCGTCGCGCGCGATGGCGCGGGCCGATGGCGCCACGCGCAACCGCGCGCTGCTCCTGATCGCCGACGCCATCGAGCGTGACGGCGCCGACCTCTCTGCCGCCAACGAACGCGACCTCGACGCCGCCCGCACGGCCGGCCTGGCCCCGGCGCTGCTCGACCGCCTGGCGCTGTCCCCAAGCGCGATCGTCACCATGGTCGACGGCCTGCGCCAGATCGCCGCGCTGCCCGACCCGATCGGCGAAATCTCGAACATGAAATCCCGGCCGAGCGGCATCCAGGTCGGCCAGATGCGCGTGCCGCTGGGCGTGATCGGCATCATCTATGAGGCGCGCCCGAACGTGACGGTGGACGCGGCGGGCCTGTGCATCAAGAGCGGCAACGCGGCGATCCTGCGCGGCGGCTCCGAAGCCATCCACTGCAACCGGGCGCTGGCGAAACTGGTCACCGAAGGCTTGAGGGAGGCCGGCCTGCCGGTCGACGCGGTGCAGGTCGTGGACACGGTCGACCGCGCCGCCGTCGGCACGCTCATCACGATGCCGCAATACGTGGACGTGATCGTGCCGCGCGGGGGAAAAGGCCTGATCGCGCGCCTGATCGAGGAAGCGACGGTCCCGATGATCAAGCACCTGGACGGCATCTGCCACGTCTACATCGACGACAAGGCCGACCTCGCAAAGGCGCTGCCGATTGCCTTCAACGCCAAATGCCACCGTTACGGCACCTGCAACACGATGGAAACGCTGCTGGTGGCGCGCGCGGTCGCCCCGGCCGTGCTGCCGCAACTGGCCGCGCTCTATCAAGCCGAACAGGTCGAGCTGCGCGCCGACGAGGAGGCGCAGGCGATCCTGGCCGGCTACCCGCACCTGGCGGCAGCCGTCGAGGAAGACTGGAGCACCGAATACCTGGCGCCCATCCTGGCGGTGAAGGTAGTGGCGGGCATCGAGGAAGCGATGGACCACATCGACCGCTATTCGTCGAAGCACACGGAAGCGATCGTCACCGAAGACTACAGCGCGGCCTTGCGTTTCCTGCGCGAGGTGGATTCGGCCTCGGTGATGGTGAACGCCTCGACGCGTTTTGCCGATGGCTTCGAGTATGGCCTGGGCGCCGAGATCGGCATCTCGAACGACAAGCTGCACGCGCGCGGGCCGGTCGGGCTGGAAGGGCTCACTTCACTCAAGTACGTCGTGTTCGGTCACGGCGAGGTACGCAACTAAGCGCAGCTGAACACCAATAAAAACCCACAAGGAACCGCATGTACCTCTGGATCAAAGCCTTCCACATCATCTTCATCGCCTCCTGGTTCGCCGGCCTGTTCTACCTGCCGCGCATCTACGTCAACCTGGCGCAGGAGACCGAGGGCGCTGCCACCGCGCGCCTGCTCGGCATGGCGCGGCGGCTGTACCGGTTCACGACGATCCTGGCGCTGCCGGCGGTGCTGCTGGGCCTCTGGCTATGGCTGGGCTTCGACATCAAGGGCGGCTGGCTGCATGCGAAGCTGGCGCTGGTGGTGCTGGCGATCGGCTACCATCATGCCTGTGGCTCGCTCCTCAAAAAATTCGAGCGCGGCGCGAACGTGCGCAGCCACACGTGGTATCGCTGGTTCAACGAAGTGCCGGTGGTGTTGCTGGCCTTGATCGTGATCCTGGTGGTGGTGAAGCCGTTCTGAATTCCCATGGCCGCAAGCGGAGGCGCTTGTGGCCACCATCTTTTTTTTACTAACGGACAAAGGGTACTCCCATGACCTCCTATTTTTGCCCATGCCCGCGCGGCATGGAAGCGGCGCTTGCCGAAGAAATCGCCGAGATCGCAGAGCAGCACAGCAGCACGCTGAAGGTCCACAACCAGGTGCCGGGCGGCGTGCACTGCTCGGGCACGCTCGTCGATTCCTACCGCATCAACCTGCACTCGCGCATTGCCTCGCGCGTGCTGATGCGGATGGGCCAGCGCAGCTACTCGACCGAAAACGACATCTACGACCTCGTGCTCGAGCAGCCGTGGGAAGACTGGTTCGGCGTCGACCACACGATCCGCGTCGACGTCACCGCCGTCAAGTCGCCTTTGCGCAGCCTCGAATTCACGACGCTCAAGATCAAGGACGCGATCTGCGACCGCTTCCGCGACCAGTTCAACAAGCGCCCCTCGGTCGACACCCGCGAGCCGGACATGCGCATCGTCGGTTTCCTCGACCAGCGCAACTTCATCATCTACCTCGACACCTCGGGCGAAGCGCTGTTCAAGCGCGGCTGGCGCGAGGAGACGGGCGACGCGCCGCTGCGCGAGAACCTGGCGGCCGGCATGCTGCGCGTGGCGGGCTGGAAGCCGGGCACGCCGCTGTTCGACCCGATGTGCGGTTCGGGCACGATCCTGATCGAGGCCGCGCAAATCGTGCAGGGCATCCCGGCCGGCGCGCGGCGCCGCTTCGCCTTTGAAAAATTCGCCGATTTCGACCGCGAAGCCTGGCAGGAGATGAAGGCCGCGATCAAGGCAAACCCGCTGCCGCCAGAGCCCACCATTTTCGGTTCCGACATCTCGGGCGACATGGTCGAGATGACGCGCCATAACCTGAAAATCGCCGGCATCCTGTTCGAGGTGCCGCTCAAGCAGATCGAGGCGCAGCACGTCAGCCCGCCGGTCGACGGACCGGGCATCCTGCTGACCAACCCGCCGTACGGCGAACGGATCGGCGTGCGCGGCGATAGGGCGATGGCGCCGGACGACATGGCGGTGTCGTTCTATTCGGCGCTGGGCACCACGCTCAAGCAGCGTTTCGCCGGCTGGACCGTGTTCCTGTTCACGGCCGACCTGTCGCTGCCCAAGCTGCTGCGCCTGAAGGAAGCGCGCAAGACGCCGTTCTTCAACGGCGCGCTCGAATGCCGCCTGTTCCGCTTCGACATGGTGGCCGGCTACAACCGCCGCGAGGAAGCCAAGCCGAAGCCGGGCTTGCCGCAGGACTAAGCGTAATGCTGCCACCGACCGATCCCGACCTGCTGCCGAAAGACCCCGTCATCCCGGTGCCGCTGCCGGCGCCGCACAAGATCGTCATGCTGTCGGCCGGTGGGCTGGCGATGCTGCTCGCCGCGCTGGCGATGCTGGGGCCGTTCTCGATCGACGCCTACCTGCCGGCCTTCCCGCAGATCCAGGCCGACCTGCGCGCCACGTCCCTTGAGGTGCAGCAGACCCTGACCGCCTACATGCTGGCGTTTTCCGGCATGGTGCTGTGGCACGGCGCGCTGTCGGACGCCTTCGGACGGCGCAACGTGATCCTGGTCGCCCTGGCCGTGTTCGCGATCGGCACCCTGGGCTGCGCGGCCGCCTCCACCGTGCATTACCTGTGGGTGTTCCGCATCATGCAGGGGGTCTCGGCCGGGGCCGGGGTCGTGGTCGGGCGCGCCATCATCCGCGACTTGTATTCCGATGCGCCGGCGGCGCGCTTGCTGTCGATGGTGACGATGATCTTCTCGATCGCGCCGGCCCTGGCGCCCGTGCTGGGTGGCTGGATCGTCACCTGGTTCGACTGGCGTGCGATTTTCCTGGCGCTGTGCGGCTATACGGCCGTGCTGGGCTGGGTGTGCTGGAAGCACCTGCCGGAAACCGTGCCTCCGGGCCAGCGCCAGCCGTTCAACCCGCGCTTCCTGGCGCAGAGCTACAGCGCCATCTTCGGTTCCGTCCTGTTCCACCTGAAGGCCGGCATCACGGCGCTGAACTTCGCCGGACTGTTCCTCTACATTACCGCCTCGCCGGTGCTGCTGCCCGTGCACCTGGGGCTCGGTCCGTCGGAATTTGCCTGGTTGTTCGTGCCGACCGTGAGCGGCATCTTCCTCGGTTCGATGGCCGCCAACCGCATGGCCGGCAAGCAGAGCTTCGCACGCCAGATCTGGATGGGCTTCGGCTTCATGCTCAGCGCCGTCGCCTTCAACGTCGGCTACCACCTGTTCCAGCCGCCGGCCTTGCCGTGGACGGTGCTGCCGATGTTCGTCTTCACCTTCGGCAGCTCGCTGATTTCGCCAGGGGCGACGCTGCTCGCGCTCGACCTGTTCCCGCATATCCGCGGCACCGCCGCGTCCTGCCAGTCGTTCATCACGACGCTGCTCGGGGCGATCGTGGCCGGCGTGATTTCGCCGGCGCTGTCGCATTCGGTGCTGGCGCTGGCCCTGGGCCAGGCCGGTTTCGCCGTGCTCTCGCTGGTGCTGTGGCTGGTTGCCCGCCAGTACCGCCGGGTCAAGGAGCGCAACGGCGCGTAAGAACACGGGCGAAGCACCTGCCTTATGCATCTCACATAGGTTTTTATACAAAAAACCGTACCCTGTATGCATCAATTTCCCGGTATAGGACAGACTTTTGATTGAAAGTATTGTTCCTAATCAGAAATGTATATATGCTAAGACGAGTTTTTAACAATGGAACAAAGAAAGAAAGCTTTCTCTTTTCCAAAGATTGCTTGAATGTCATGTCGTGGTAGCCCCGCCGGGAGCGCCACCCCGCAACCTTCGTTTAGTGGCGTCCTCGCTTGAGACAATGCATCAACCAGACCAGGATATCCGCAATCGCCTGCTGATCGCCCGCTTGCCGGCGATGCCGCAGATACTCATCAAGCTGCTCGGGCACCTGCAGGCCGACGACCTCGGCATGCCCGAGCTGGCGGCCCTGATCGCGAACGACGCCGGCATCACCGGCAAGCTGCTGGCCGTGGCCAGCAGCTCGGCCTACCAGCGCAACGGCCGCGGCGCGAACCTCGAGCAGTCGCTCGTTGCGCTCGGCACCGACATGATCAAGACGCTGGTGATCAGCGACTCGGTCTTCCAGACTTTCAGCAGCTTCCCGCATTCCGGCAGCACCGACCTGCGCGCCTTCTGGAAGCGCTCGCTGGCAGCCGCCGTGTTCGCGCGCGACATCGCGCGCCGCATCGACTATCCGCACCTCGAGGAAGCCTATCTGGCCGGCCTCTTGCACAACGTCGGGCGCCTGGCCCTGCTGGCCACCGCACCGAAGGAATACGCTTTTAACTTCACCGCGCGCGACGACGAAGACCTGTGCGCGGTCGAGCAGCGCACGCTGCAGATCACCCACGCCGAAGCCGGCGCCTGGCTGGTCGAGCGCTGGCAGCTCGACTCCTTCATGGCCGACGCCGTGCTGTACCACCACGAGACGAGCGAGCGCCTGGTGGCGGCGCATCCATTGATCCGCATCGTGCGGACGGCGCACGTGATGGCCTGCCATGCGGACGACCATCACACACTGCTTGATGCCGCGGCGCTGTGCGGCATCGAGGAGGGCGAACTCGACGCCATGCTGGCATCGGGCGCGCGCCAGGTCGACAAGGCCGCCGCCCACCTCGGCATCGATCTCGCCGGCGCCGACGACATCCCGACCCCGCCGGCGTATGCCGCGCCGCTGCTGGACCCGGTCCAGCAGCGCCTGTCGGAAGAGGTGCGCAACCTGGTGCTGGTGTCCGAAGTCGGCCAGACCTTCGCACGCCAGCAGGGAGAAAGCGGCCTGCTCGAATCGATGACGCGCTCGGCGCGCATCCTGTTCGATTTCGATAACACCGTGATCCTGCTCGAGAACCCGACCGGACAGACGCTGGTGGGCGCACCCAGTGCGACCACGGGACGTATCGCCGAATTCACCATCCCGCTGGTCAAGGGAGGGCGGGTAGCCGAGTCCGTGCACCAGCGGCGCACCGCGTATATCCGGCGCGACGCCGAAGCCCTCGCCCTGCCCGAGGAGCAGTTGCTGCGCATGCTCGGCACCGAGGGCATGGTCTGCCTGCCCCTGGTCGCGGGCGGGCGTTGCCTCGGCGTGATGGTCGGCGGGATCCAGGCGTGGCAGCTCGCCGATTGCCAGAAACGCGAGCGCTTCCTCCAGGCATTCGGCGCCCAGGCCGCGACCGCGCTGGAGACCGCGCTTTCCGAGCGCGGCAACGCGCGCCGCCAGCTGGCCAGCGTCGCCGAGGAATACCGCGAAGCGTCGCGCCGCGTGGTGCATGAGGTGAACAACCCGCTGTCGATTATCAAGAATTACCTGAGTGTCCTCGACAGCAAACTCGCGCGCCAGGAGCCGGTCGCCACCGAAATGTCGGTCCTGAACGAAGAGATCGACCGCGTCGGCCAGCTGATCGGCAGCCTGGCCGAGATCCAGCCGATGAGCACCGGCCCGCGTCCGCTCGACGTGGCCAAGGTCGTCGACGACGTGGTGCGCCTGTTCCGCGCCGGCCAGTTCGTCCCGGGCAGCGTGCAGATCGCCACCACCATGAACGACGACGCGCGCCTGGTCGAGGGCGAGGCCGACCTGCTCAAGCAGATCCTGGTGAACCTCGTCAAGAATGCGGTCGAGGCGCTGGGCGAGGTCGGCGGCGGGCGCATCGAGATCGTCAACCGCGGCCATGTCCACCGCGAGCGCAAGCTGTACCTGGAACTGGCCGTGACCGATACCGGTCCGGGCCTGTCGCCGGAAGTGATGGCCAACCTGTTCTCGGCGGTGCGCAGCACCAAGGAAGGCGCGCACCGCGGCCTGGGCCTGTCGATCGTCCACGGCCTCGTGAAGAAGCTGGGTGGCCAGATCGCCTGCCGCAGCGGCCGGGGCGGCACTGCATTCGAAATCCTGCTGCCGGCCTGGTCCGGCGCCAGCACCAACCCGGCGCCGGCCCTCCCGGCGCGCGCAATCGGTTCAGTATGAGGTCATGATGAACGAGTACAGCGCCAGCGGCGAACCGGCCGGACATGCCGACTTTGAAGACCAGCCACGCCTGCTGCTCGTCGACGACGAGCCACGCCTGCTGGCTTCCCTCCACGAACTGCTGCGCGACCGCGGCTTCCACCTGACCACGGCCAGCTCCGGCGCCGAGGCGATTGCCCACCTGTCGCGCTTCCGTTTCGACCTGGTCCTGCTCGACCTGCGCCTGCCCGACATCGGCGGCCACGAGATCATGGACTTCATGAACGAGCGCGGGGTCGACGCCGACGTGATCGTGATGAGCGGCGAAGTGGGGATCGAGGCGGCCATCGGGGCGCTCAAGCGCGGCGCCTACGATTACCTGCGCAAGCCCTACAGCCGCGAGGAGTTGATGAAGACGGTCGGCAACGCGCTCGAGCAGCGGCGCCTGGCCAGCGCCAACCTGCGCATCGCGAACCAGCTGGAAAACTCCGAGAAGATGTACCGCTACCTGGTCGACAGCTCGCCGGACATCATCTACACGCTCAACCACGAAGGCCGCTTCACCTTCGTCAACGACCGCGCGTACCAGTTATTGGGGTTCTCGCGCGATGTGCTGATCGGCAAGCATTATTCGATCCTGGTGCACGACGAAGACCTCGAGCGCGCGCGCTATGTCTTCAACGAGCGCCGCGTCGACGAACGCGCCTCGCGCAACGTCGAACTGCGGCTGAAGTGCAGGGGAGCCAGAAGCAATAGCGGCGAGCGCACCTTCAACAACACCCTGATGACGATTTCGCTGAACTCGATCGGCATGCACGTGCCCGACGGCGAAGTGAGGAAACTCGAGTTCTTCGGCACCTACGGCGTGGCGCGCGACATCACCGACCGCAAGCGCGCCGAGGAAGTCATCTCCTACCAGGCCTACCACGACATCCTGACCGACCTGCCGAACCGGATCCTGTTCAAGGACCGCCTGGGCCTGGCCGTGATCCAGGCCAAGCGCAAGCAGACCGAACTGGCCGTGATGTTCATCGACCTGGACCGGTTCAAGCTCGTGAACGACACGCTTGGCCACGTGAAGGGCGACGAGCTGCTGCAGCAGGCGGCGGTGCGCCTGAAGGACTGCCTGCGCCGCGGCGACACGATCGCGCGCCAGGGCGGCGACGAATTCACGATCGTGCTGCCCGAGCTGCGCGACCGCGACGACGCGCGCATCATCGCCGACAAGTTTTTGGAGAGCCTGCAGCGTCCGTTCGACCTCGACGGCCACGAAGTGCACATCTCGGCCTCGATCGGCATTGCGATCTACCCCGGCGACGGCGAGTCGATCGACGAGCTGCTGCGCCATGCCGACATCGCGATGTACCAGGTGAAAGCCCTGGGCAAGAACGGCCACAGTTTTTATCACGACTCGATGCTCGACGTGTCGCACCAGAAGATCGCGCTGGAGCAGGCGCTGCGCCGCGCGCTCGAGCACAACGAGCTGGAGATGTATTACCAGCCGCAGATCGACTCCACGAGCGGGCGCATCATCGGCGCCGAAGCGCTGATGCGCTGGAACCACCCGACGCGCGGGCTGCTGTCGGCCGGCGAATTCCTGCCCTTCGCCGAAGAGAACGGCCTGATGCTGCCGATATCGGACTGGATGATCGGCGCGCTGTGCCGCGACATGCTGCAGTGGAACCTGGCCAGCGGCCAGGAAGTCAAACTGTCGCTGAACCTGTCGCCCCAATACCTCGACCGCGGCGACTTCTTCGAGAAGATGCGCGGGGCGCTGGTGCGCTACGGGATTTCGCCGGCCCAGATCGAGGTCGAGATCACCGAGAACATCTGCATCCGCAATCCGCAGTACGCGATCGAGCAGCTGAACAAGCTGTGCCAGCTCGGCGTGTCGGTGGCGATCGACGACTTCGGCACCGGCTACTCCTCGCTGTCCTACCTGCACCGCTTCCCGATCCACACGATGAAGATCGACCAGTCCTTCGTGCAGGAGATCCACGACGCGCACGGGCACTACCCGGTGATCCTGGCGATCATCTCGATCGCGCGCGGCCTGAACCTGAACCTGGTGGCCGAGGGCGTCGAGACGGAGATCCAGGCCGATTACCTGCGCGCCAACGGCTGCGAGACGATGCAGGGCTACCTGTTCCACCGCCCGATTTCGCTCTCCAGCTTCATTGGCGTGCTGCGTGCGCAGGTACCCGCGAGCGTGGTGGCGCCGCCGGCCCCTGTCGTGCTCGCACTGCGCGCTTGACCATTCGCCATGCATAGCGCGACCGCGCCCGTTACCGCGCCTGCCACCAGTGAGCGCCACACGGCCGAGTACCTGCGCGTCAAGGGCCTGGCCGAGCGCGGCATCGCCAGCGCCCAGCACAGCCTGGGTTACATGTACGCCAATGGCGAGGGCGTGCCGCGCGACGAAGCCGTGGCCGTGGCCTGGTACCGCAAGGCCGCCGGCGCCGGCTTGAGCCACGCCCAGTACAACCTCGGCGTCATGTACCAGAAGGGCCAGGGCGTGGCGCAGGACCAGGCAGAGGCTATTTACTGGTACGCCCAGGCGGCCGAACAGGGTTATGCCCCGGCCCAGTACAACCTCGGCTGGCTGTATGCGAAGGGGCAGGGCGTGCAAGCCGACGTCGGGCAGGCGCTGCACTGGTTCCGCCAGGCGGCCGAACAGGGCGACCCCGGCGCCCAGCACAACCTCGGCATGATGTACGAAGGCGGCAAGGGCGTGGCGCAGGACCTCGATGCGGCGCTTGGCTGGTACCGGCGCGCGGCGGACCAGGGCTATGCGCGCGCGCAGTTCGCCCTCGCCCTGCGCTACGACAGCGGCCAGGGCGTCGAGCGCGATCCACAGGAAGCGTTGTCCCTGCTCCGCCGCGCGGCGGAGCAGGGACACCCCCCGGCCCAGTTCAACCTGGCGCTGCGCTACGACAAGGGCGAGGACCTCGAACAGGACAGCCGCCTGGCGATCCACTGGTACGAGCGCGCCGGCGCCCAGGGGCACGCCAGCTCGCAATTCAACCTCGCGCTGATCCTCGACAGCGGCCATGGCGTGGCGCGCGACGAAGACCAGGCCCTGACCTGGTACCGCCGCGCCGCCGAGCGCGGCCACGCGGGCGCGCAGGACAATCTCGGGCTGCGCTACGAGCACGGGCAGGGCGTGGAACGCGATCCGGCGCAGGCGGCAAGCTGGTACCGCCAGGCCGCCATCCAGGGTTTGCCGGCGGCGCAGTACCACCTGGCGCAGCTCCTCGACGCCGGCAGCGGGGTCCCCCACGATCCGGCACAGGCAGTCGAGTGGTACGCCCGTGCGGCCGAGCAGGGCCACCTGCGCGCCCAGTTCGACCTCGGCCTGCGCTACGAAAACGGCGTCGGGGTCGAACAGGATACGGCGCGCGCACTGCGCTGGTACTTGCGCGCGGCCGAGCAGGACTACGCGCCGGCGCAGCACATGGTGGCCACCCTGCTCGACCGCAGCGACGCGGTCGATCCGCTTGAAGCGACCGGGTGGTATCGCAAGGCGGCGGACGCCGGGCATGCGCTGGCCCAGTTCGCGCTCGGGCTGCGCCATGACAGTGCGCATGGCGCCGAGCGCGATGACGAGGCGGCGCATTTCTGGTACCTGTGCGCCGCGCGCCAGGGGCATGCCCGGGCGCAGTTCAACGTCGGGGTGATGTATGCGATGGGGCAGGGCGCCGTGTGCGACCTGGTCGAGGCATACGGGTGGCTGGCGCGGGCGGCGGGTGCAGGCATTGCGGCGGCGGGGCCGTACCTGAAGCGGGTCACCGGCCGCATGACGGCGGCGCAACTGGCGCAGGTGCGCGGCCTGATGCAGGAGGCGGCGTAGGGTGGGCGGGTCTCCCGCTCACGCGTTCAAGCGTCGCATGCATAGCAAAAACCGGACCCCGATCCCGGCACCCCACGGTTAAAATACCGGGCACAACAACCACAACGCCCCCCCGGAGATCCATGAACAAACCGCTCATCGCCGCGCTGGCGCTGGCCTTCGCTTCGACCGCCGTGCCGCCCCTGCACGCCACTGCCGCGGCCCCTGCCACCGCCGCCAAGGCGGGCGCCAAGGCGGTAGAATTCGACCGCAAAGCCTACACGATCAACCACAAGAAATTCGTGCTGCCCAACGGCCTGACCCTGGTCGTGCACGAAGACCACAGCGTGCCGGTGGTCGGCGTGAACATGTGGTACCACGTCGGTTCGCGCAACGAAAAGCGCGGCAAGACCGGTTTCGCCCATCTGTTCGAGCACTTCTTCTTCAACGGCTCCGAGAACTACCCGCACGGCTTCCGCGAGGCGATGGACGACCTCGGCGCGAACAACCGCAACGGCACCACCAATACCGACCGCACCAACTTCTTCGAAGACGTGCCGGTGTCGGCGCTGGAGCGCACCCTGTTCCTCGAATCGGACCGCATGGGCTTCCTCGCCAACTACATCTCGAAGGAGATGCTCGAGCGCGAGCGCGGCGTGGTGCAGAACGAAAAGCGCCAGGGCGAGAACCAGCCTTACGGCCGCGTGCGCAACGAAATCGGCGCCAAGATGTACCCGTATTCGCACCCGTATTCGTGGTCGACCATCGGCAGCATGGAAGACCTGTCCGCCGCCTCGCTGGAAGACATCCGCGAGTGGTACCGCACCTATTACGGCCCGAACAACGCGGTGATCTCGCTGGCCGGCGACATCACGCCCGAGCGCGCGCTCGAGCTGGTAACGACATACTTCGGCGCGATCCCGCCGGGCCCACCGCTGCCGCGTACCGAAAAATGGATTCCGACGCTGGACCGCAACATCCGCGACGAGATGGAAGACCATGTGCCGCAGGTACGCATCTACCGCAGCTGGCACGTCGCTGCCTGGAAGGACGCCGACACCCCGCGCCTGGCCTTGCTGGCCGAGGTGCTGGCCGGCTCGAAGAGCGCACGCCTGGATAAACGCCTGGTCTACGAAAAGGGCCTGGCGACGAACGTCAGCACCCACGTCAACGACGCCGAGCTGGCTGGCACCTTCAATATCGTCGTCACGGTGAAGCCGGGCGTGGACCCGCTGCAGGTCGAGCGCGAAGTCGACGCCATCGTCGCCGAGATGCTGGAGAAGGGCCCGACCGCCGCCGAACTGGCGCGCGTGAAAACGCGCACCCTGTCGGACTTCTCGCGCAGCCTGGAGCGCCTGGGCGGCCTGGGCGGACGCTCGGACGTGCTGGCCGAGAGCGTGACCTACGGCGGCTCGCCCGACGCGTATCTCACGCGCCTGGAGCAGCTGGCCAACGCCAACGCGGCCGAAGTAAGAGCCGCCGGCAACCGCTGGCTGCGCGCCAATCACTACACGATGACGGTGCGCCCGTTCGCGAAGCTGGCCGCCGTCAAGTCGACGCTGGACCGCAAGCTGCTCCCAGGCCTGGGCGAGGCGCCGGATGTGGCATTCCCGGCGATGCAGCGCGCCCAGCTGAAAAACGGGCTGAAAGTGATCCTGCTCGAGCGCCACACGGCGCCGATCGTGAATGCGACGCTGGCGGTCGACGCCGGCGCCGCTTCCGACACGCTGGCCAAGTCCGGCGCGGCCTCGCTCGCGCTCGACCTGCTCGACAAGGGCACGAAGACGCGCGACGCCTTTGCGCTGTCGGACGCGCTGGAAAACCTGGGCGCGCGCCTGTCGACCGGCACGGGCGCCGACCAGTCGCTGGTGCGCCTGCAGGCGACGTCAAGCAATCTTGCGCCGTCGCTGGCCATCATGGCCGACGCCGCGCTGGCGCCAAGCTTCCCGCAAGACCAGTTCACGCTGCAAAAGGGACGCCGCGTGGCCCAGATCGGCCAGGAAAAGGCGCAGCCGGCCAGCCTCGCGACGCGCCTGGTGCCGGGCCTGCTGTACGGCCAGGAGCACGCCTACGGCAAGCCGGCCAGCGGCAGCACGCAGAGCGTCGAAGGCATCACCCGCGAAGACCTGGCAGCGTGGCACGCGACCTGGTTCAAACCCGGCAGCGCAACCCTGATCGTCGCCGGCGACACCACGATGGACAAACTGCTGCCGGCGCTGGAAGCGTCGTTCGGTAAATGGGCCGCAGGTACTGCACCGGCCAAGCAGCTGGCCGCGCCGAACGGTGCGGCGGGCAGGAAGGTCTACCTGATCGACAAGCCGGACGCGCCGCAATCGACCATCGTCGCCGCGCACCTGTCGCTGCCCTACGGCCAGCCGGAAGACCTGGCGATCGAGCCGGTGATGCACAACTTCGGCGGCATCGCGACCTCGCGCCTGAACCGCAACCTGCGCCTGGACAAGCACTGGAGCTACGGCACCAGCGCGCGTCTGACCGAAGTGCGCGGCCAGCGCAGCTTCATGACGATCGCGCCGGTCCAGACCGACAAGACGGTCGAGGCGATGCGCGAAGTGGCGAAGGAAGTGAAGGGCGTGGCGGGCGAGCGTCCGCTGGTGGGGCTTGAATACGAGAGCATCATGCGCAACATGACCTCGCGCCTGGCCGGCCGTTTCGAGACCCTCGGCGCGCTCGAGGGCGCGGCGCTGGCCAGCGTCAACCTGAACCTGCCGGAAGATTACTGGAGCGGCTATTCGCGCAACCTGAAGGCCCTGACGCCGGCGCAGCTGGGGCAGGCCGCCGGCAAGTTCGTCAAGCCGGGTGAAGTGACCTGGATGGTGATCGGCGACCTGCGCAAGGTGGAGGCGGGGATTCGTTCGCTGGGCTGGGGCGAGGTGGTGGTGCTGGACCAGGATGGGAAGCCGGTGCGGTAAGGGGAGCCAGGCCGGGGGAGCCCGGCCTGGCTGGATCGCCATCGCTTCTATTAGATGAACGGTCCTTGGGAACCCGCATCCCACGTGCCGGCAGTTGCGACAGCATGATTGCGTAGAACTTTTGCCATCGTCAGCGGGACGACGGTGGTCAGCACCAATGCCAGCAGGATCACGCCGCCGACCCGGTGTTGGTCGAGCGTCTTGATCAGCTCCATCAGCTTGTCGAACACATGTGTGATCGTCTGTGAAATATCCTTCAGTCTTTTCATTTCGATGCCCCTGCCAAACTGCATTTACGTCAGAATCGTCAAGTCCGTGAGTTGAAAATGCATTTTCACCAAATGAATGAAAATTCGGGATGGTGAAGCAGCAGACGTTTCGTTTCATGAAATACGCATCTCGTATTGAGAAATGTCGTGTTCCTGGCTCGTCAACAGCTTGAGGGCCTTGCACCCGACGACGTGCGCGACGAGCATCTCCCGGCTGGTATATACTGTACATCCATACAGTTTCGCCACCCCGATGAAACTTTCCGAAAAGCTCGAAATACTGGCGGACGCCGCCAAGTACGACGCCTCCTGCGCCAGCAGCGGCGCCCCGAAACGTGCTTCCGACGGCAGCGACGGCGGCATCGGCGCCACCACGGGCATGGGCATTTGCCACAGCTACACGCCCGACGGCCGCTGCGTCTCGCTGCTGAAAATCCTGCTCACCAATTTCTGCGTCTACGACTGCCAGTACTGCGTCAACCGCCGCACCTCGAACGTGCCGCGCGCGCGCTTTTCGGTCGAGGAAGTGGTCAAGCTGACCCACGATTTTTACCTGCGCAACTACATCGATGGCTTGTTCCTGAGTTCCGGCATCATCCAGTCGAGCGACTACACGATGGAGCAACTGGTGGCGGTGGCGCGCACGCTGCGCGAAGTGCACAACTTCCGCGGCTATATCCACCTGAAAACCATCCCCGACGCCGACCCGCTGCTCATTGCCGAGGCCGGCCGTTACGCCGACCGCCTGTCGGTGAACATCGAGCTGCCCACGCACGACAGCGTCAGCCGCCTCGCGCCCGAGAAGAACGTGCACACGATTAAACTGGCGATGGGTTCGATCCGGCGCAAGCTCGATGAAAAAGCGGAGGAACCGAAGGCGCCCGCCTTTGCCCCGGCCGGGCAGAGCACGCAGATGATCGTCGGCGCCGACGCCAGCGACGACCAGACCATCCTCAACACCGCCGAGACCCTGTACGGCAGTTATAAACTCAAGCGCGTGTACTACTCGGCCTTCAGCCCGATCCCGCAAAGCCCCGACAGCGTGCCCCTGGCACCGCCGCCGCTGCTGCGCGAGCATCGCCTGTACCAGGCCGATTTCCTGCTGCGCAGCTATGGCTTTACGGCCGGCGAACTGATGCCGGCCGCCGGCAACCTCGCGCTCGACGTCGACCCGAAGCTGGCCTGGGCGCTGGCCAACCGCGACCACTTCCCGATGGACCTGAACCGCGCCGAGGAAACGATGATCGCGCGCGTGCCCGGCATCGGCCTGCGCAACGCGAAACGCATCGTCGACCTGCGCCGGCTGCGCCGCATCCGCTGGGAAGATCTGTCGCGCCTGCGCTGCAGCATGAAAAAGATCGCGCCCTTCGTCGTTACGGCCGACTACAAGCCGGCCCAGGGGCTGGCCAGTTCCGACCTGCTGCGGCGCCATTTAGGGGCGCCGCAGGAGCAGATGAACCTGTGGCCTGAACTGAAGGCGGCATGAGCGCGGCGGCCAGGGTTGCCGCCGGCCAGCCGCTGGTGGTCTCCAGCTTTTCCGAGTGGCGCAGCGCCGCGCGCGCGCTCCTGATGCACGGCGTGGCGCCGGAACTGGTCACCTGGAACGAGCGCGCCTCCCTGGAAGCCGACCTGTTCTCGGGTGCGCCGGACTCTTCATCTTCTTCCGATAATGCACCTGCGGGGACGACCCCCTTGAAACCGGCACCGCCGCATTTGCCACGCATCCCGCGCGCGCTGATGGACATGCTGCAGTCGGCCGCCTGCTGCCGCGTGCCCGACCGCTGGGCCTTCCTGTACCGCGTGATCTGGCGCTGGCAGCGCGGCGAGCACGACGTGCAGTCGCCGGCCGATCCTGATGGCGCCAGGCTGCATGGAATGGTGAAAGCGGTGCGTCGCGAGGAGCACGACATGCATGCCTATATCCGATTTCGCGAGCGTCCGGCGGATGCCGGCCCGCCGCGCTTCGCCGCCTGGTTCGAGCCGCGCCACGACGTGCTGCCCCAGGTGGCCGAGCATTTCGTCAAGCGCATGGGGGGCGTCACCTGGATGATCGGCACGCCCGAGGCCAGCGTGATGTGGGACGGCGCCACGCTGCACCACACCGGTCCGCTGATGTCGAGCGCGGCCGACCTGGAAGACGCCGGCGAGGCCCTCTGGCTGACCTATTACCGCAGTATTTTTAATCCTGCGCGCGTGAATGCCCAGCTGATGCAGAGCCACATCCCGTCGCGCTTCTGGAAGAACCTGCCGGAAGGCGCGATCGTCCCCGGCATGGTCAGCAACGCCGAGCTGGGGGCGCGCAGTACCGGCCAGGCCCAGGCGGTGGGGCGCAAAAGCGGCTTCACGATCCCGATCGCCCCGGCCGACGCCCAGCCCGAGCGCCAGCAGCCCTCGAAACTCGACGAATGCCGGCGCTGTGAATTATGGCAGTACGCGACGCAGGCCGTCCCCGGGGAGGGACCGAAGACCGCGCAGATCATGCTGGTGGGCGAGCAGCCGGGCGACCAGGAAGACCTGGCCGGCAAGGCTTTCGTCGGCCCGGCCGGCAAGCTGCTGGACCGGGTGTTCGAGGCGGCCGATGTCGAGCGCCGCGCGATCTACCTCACCAATGCTGTAAAACACTTCAAGTGGGAGCCGCGCGGCAAGCGGCGCCTGCACAAGACACCGGTGCAGCGCGAAATCGACGCCTGCAGTTACTGGCTGGAGAAGGAAGTGGCCACGGTCAAGCCGACAGTGATCGTGGCGCTCGGCGCCACGGCGCTCAAAGCCGTGCTCGGCAATGGGAGCGCGAAGCTGGGGGAGTCGCTTGGCAAGGCGATCCTGCACGAGGGGCGCTGGGTCGTCACCGTCTACCACCCGTCCTATATCCTGCGCGTGCCCGACGAGGAGGCCAGGCGCCAGGCGTTCAATGTGATGGTCGAGGGCTTGAAGCTGGCGAAGGGCTTGCTGGAGCGGCCGCCGGCGTGAATGTTTCGTACCCCATTCGTACCCGTTAGCGCCCCGGCGCCACCGCCACGTCGAACCGCACCATATCCCCGGCACTGACTTGTCTCGCCGCCGAGGGCGGCGTCACGGTCCCGATCGCGAACCCCGGCTGCACCTGCACGATGCCCAGGGTCCCGACCGGCGTCTCGACGGTTCCCAGCGGCGCCAGGGGATCGGCCCCGTACACCTGCTGGCGCGGATCAACCCGGTAGATCACGAGCTGGTCGCCCGGCGTCACCGACGAGGTACTGCCGGCATCGATGAAGATCCGCTCGCCCTGCACCTGCACCACCCGCGCCATGAAGGGCAGGGGGGCGAGGTCGAGCATGATGCCGGCGATGCCTTCGTCGAGTGCGCGCAGGATCGCGCCGCCAAACGGCGTTTGTGCGAAGCCGGCGCTGCCGAAGGGCTTGTCGCGGCCGACGCGCTGCGATCCAACCTGTTCCACGCTGGCCCTGCGGCGTGCCAGCAGTACGCCGGTCAGGCCATCGTGCACGAAAAATTCGATCTCGATGCGGCGCGCGTCCCTGGCGATCAAACCGTACAAGGCCGGCTTCCCGAACTTGCTGGCGTCGACGATCTCGCCCGAAATCACGAACTGGCTCTCGTGCATCGATGCCAGGCGGCGTACGGCGGCCGTGTCCGCGCTCGGTCCGCTGGTGCCGGGAGAAATCACGTACGGGCTGCTCTTGCCGAGGAATTTGCCGGTGCCCGTCATGCGGCGCAGCAGTTCCTGCGGCAGGCGGGTGGCGATGTCGTCGATGTCGTCGAGCTGGGGCGAGCGGCGCACGTGGAAGGGCGTGACGACGATTTTTTTCTTGTAGCCGAGGTTGACGCTGCCGCTAGGGCGCGCTTCCTCTTCCTGCACCGCGATGCGTACATGCAGCATCGGGCCGGATTGCCACTCGCGCACGACGCTGTAGCGGTCGAATTCGGCAGTCGGCTGGACGCGGCTGCTTTCATACGCGCCGCGAAGGCCGGCGCCCGCGCCGGCCGCGACATCGACCCGCGCGCCAGTGCGCAGGCCGAGCTGCTCGAGCGCATCCTTGATCGCAAGCTGGCGCGCACGCGCCACGCCGCCGTCGGCGATTGCGGCCACACCCTCGGCCTCGATCGGCGCGGCATGCACCGGCTTGGCGAGCGCAAGCAGCAGCGCCAGCAGGGTGACGCAGGAAAACTTACATTTACTGAGCATGGTAGAACGAGGCGCCATAGCCCGCGCCGGGACCGGCGCCGCCCACCATGGCGTGGACGTTCCTCGCCACTGCCGGGGCAGTGCGGCGCGATTGCGCCTGGGACCGGGCCGCATTGGTGTCGAAGTCCATCTCCACGGTCGTCTCGAAAGTACCGTCTTCGCGCTGGGCGACGTTGGTCACGCGCGCGCCACGGATGAAGGCGTCGATATACACCTTGAAACTATCGTCTTTCAGCGCCAGCGAGGCCACCGTGCTGCCGCCTTCGATGCGCAGGCCATAGACCTGCTCGGCCATGGTACGGTAGGCGTCCAGGCGCGATGCGCGCATCGCCAGCAGCTTGCGCTGGGCCGGCGAGACGCGGTCGCACTGGCCAACGCAGACGGTATTGTTGACGGCGGCATAGCCGGTGGCGTCCAGGGTGACGATGACGGGCTGTGCGGCGGCCTGTCGGGCAGGCAGGTGCGCGGTGCCGCAGGCGGAGAGCAGCGAGGCGCAGGCAAGGGCGAGGACAGCGACGAGTTTCATGACGGATCCGGTAAGAATGCTGGGCGCGAAAGGCGCGGTATCAGTCAGGATAACGGCCGCTGCGCGCGAATCTTGATGGATGCAGGGAAATATTTACCTCAAACAGCCGCGAATTTGCTGCACATTCGCGGCTGGATTGACGCAGTGACAAGCTGGCCATCAGGAAGAGGACAGCACGAACTGGTTACCGTCCGGATCTTTCATGATGGCGAACTCGCCCCAGGGCTGCTTTTGCGGCGGGGATACGAACTCGACGCCACGGCTTGACAGCTGACGGTAAGTCGCGTCGACATCGTCGCAGGCCAGCGAGCCGTTGAAGGCGCTGCCGATGCGGTCTTCCTGTCCATCCGGCGTGAACAGCACGAAGCGCGTTTCGGAAGAGCCGACGCGCAGCTCGATCCAGCGCGGCTTGCCGAAGGGCTGGTCGGTGATGACGCGAAAGCCGAGCTTTTCGGTATGGAAAGCGAGCGCGACGTCCTGGTCGCGGGTCGGGATGCGCTTCTTGTAACATCTTGTTTCTTGCTAATGGTTGCTTATACCGCTTAACGGAAAGACAATGCCCTTCAGTAACTAACCAGAAGAAGGAATGTCACGATGTTCAAGCGCGTATTGCCTGCCCTGACCCTGTGTTTCCTGAGCGCGTACGCGTCGGCGCAGGAAGCCCCTGCCGCGCCACAAACCGCACCCGCCGTGCCGACGCTCGAGGATGGCGAACCGGTCCCGCAAACCGTCCTCGTCTCCGGCAGCCGCCCGGGGCCGGGGCTGTGGAAAGTGTCGAAGGGCGAGCATGTGCTCTGGGTATTCGGCACCTATTCGCCGCTTCCGGCGCAGATGGAATGGCGCTCGAGCAAGGTCGAGAAGATCATCGCGACTTCCCAGGAATACCTGAAGCCGCCGGGTGTCTCGATCGGGGGAGGCTGGAGCGCCGTGACTGCGCTGCCCTTCCTGATCGGCATCAAGAAGAATCCGGACGGTGCCGAGCTGAAGGACGTGCTGCCGCCGGAGGTGTACGCGCGCTGGCAGCCTTTGAGGGAAAAATATTTCAGCAACGACAGCGGCGTCGAGC
The DNA here is from genome assembly GCA_028292765.1 of Massilia sp. Classification (GTDB taxonomy): domain Bacteria; phylum Pseudomonadota; class Gammaproteobacteria; order Burkholderiales; family Burkholderiaceae_D; genus Telluria. The sequence goes on from JAQGLR010000309.1 coordinate 38,352, forward strand.
GCGAGCGCCCCACCTTCGCCGCCGGGGAGCTGTACAGCCGTGCGCTGAGGCAGGCCGGCCTCTCGAAAGGCAACGAGGTGCAAATAAAGATCGGGAAGCTGGCGGAAAAGCACAAGCTCAAGTTCACGGATGTGACTTATCACGTCGCCATCAAAGACCCCGGCAAGGCGGCGCGCGAATTCAAGAAGTCGCCAATGGACGACGCGCCTTGCCTGATGAAAACCATCGAAAGCCTCGACACCGACGTCGACGTGATGCGTGCCCACGCCAATGCCTGGGCGGTAGGCGACCTGGACGAAATCCGCAAGCTGAACTTCGATGACCGGGCCAACGCCTGCATCCACGCATTGAGCACGGGCTCGCTCGGAAAGAATCAGCCTGAACTGAAAACCGCGCGCGAAACCGCCCTTGCCCGCTGGGTCGAGGCCGCCGAGAAGGCGCTCGCCACCAACGCGAGCACCTTTACCGTCGTGCCCATCAAGGAAATCCTCAATCCAAGGGGCGTGATTGCCACGCTGCAGGGCAAGGGCTATACGGTCGAGCCGCCGAAGTAAGGGCAGACCTTGCCCACAGGCTGCTGCCCGGACGGTCGATGCAATGTTGTCACTGCCGGGCAAAACCGCGTAGAATGCGCAGTGTCCGCAGCATCGCGGGTGTAGCTCAATGGTAGAGCAGAAGCTTCCCAAGCTTACGACGAGGGTTCGATTCCCTTCACCCGCTCCAGTTGCCCAGCAACTGTGCCTGTTCTTCTTCCGTATTCCCCAATTACCGTTCCGCCTGGCGCCGCTTCGGCACCGCACTCACGACCATGCCCATCGGCCGCAAGAGCTTTTCCGCGGTGGCGAGCGTCGGACTCGATTCTTCCCGCTCGATATCCTGCAAGGTCCGTGCCGATACCCCGCACAACTTCGCATACTCGGCGATGGTCAGGCGCAGTGCGGTACGGATTTTGCGGACGACCGCCGGTATCGGCAGCCAAGGATCAGCCGCCAGTTCGTCCACCAGTGTGCGGTGTGCTTCTAGCGCCTCGGCGGGCGTCAAGGGTTTGAAGCGTTTATCCATCTAGAGCGTCCATATGCACAGGATAGTATCGGTAATGCCAAGTAAAATACCGGCAATGATGATAGAAGAACGTGCGAATAGATGTTCCAGATCTAAAGAGCCCTAAAACGGCAACAGTTCGTCTTTCCCCGGTGGCGGCACGGCCAGGTCGATCTCGCGCAGCGCCAGCGTCTCCAGTTGCAGCAATGCGAGCAACCGTCCGGTCTGGAACGGGGCCCAGGCCCGGAAGCCGTTCGGCTCGATCGACACGAGCATCACCGGGCGGGCAGGGAAGTGCGTTGACACTTTCTTCCAGAGCGGCTCGGCAGCACCCTTCAAGGTATAGCGCGGGTCGACGATCGCGACGAGGACGGGCGATCCATGCGGCGCGAATTCCGTAATCTGCACCCGCATCAAATCCGGTCGCTTTCCTTGCGCACGACACGGCCAATGATGAGGCAGCCGTCACCCTCGCAGGCGCGGCGGTAATAGCTACGCTGGTCCGGGTTGTCGGAGGCCAGCCACCAGCGGCCGCCGTCTTTCTGCATCCGCTTGACGACCGGTTCGCCATTGAAGTTTACGGCGAACACTTCGCCGACCACCGGCTTCCTGTCGGCGGTATTGATCACGACAATATCGTCCTCGTACAGCGTCGGCTCCATGCTCTGGCCCTTGATGAGGATCGCGATGAGATTGGCTGGGTTGAGCCCCTTGCGTTCGATCCAGTCGCGACGCATGCCGACGGTGCCGCCGTCGTGATGCTCGGGCTCGGTCTGGAAGCCGGTGACGCCGGCGGAAAGGCGCAGCTTCACCATGGGCACCTGGACGAAAGCCTCGTCATTGGCGTCAAGAATCTCGACGCGCATCGCGCCCGGGATCAGGGCCTCGGGGTTCGATCCCTGCAGGCCGGCGATGATCGCCGGCGGCAGGCTTTTACCGGTGACCTTGGCGATGGCAAGCAATTGCTGGAGGTTCGGGCTGTGCTTTTCGGTCTCCCAATGCGAGATGTTCGCCTTGGTATGGCCGCGCGCCGTCCCCAGCGCGAACGCCAGTTTCGTCCCGAGCGCTTCCCCCGATAACCCGGCATCTTTCCTGGCCTCTCTCAGCCAGTTGGCAATCATTGTCTTGAGTTCCATGGCGCAAGTGTATAGGAAGCGGCACGCGGTTGTATAGAAAAACTTGACCGTAAAGTATAGAATACCTATACTTTGT
>JAQGLR010000273.1 GCA_028292765.1 Massilia sp.
GAGCTGGTGTATCTGGCCGGCCCGTCCGGCGCCGGCAAGTCGACCCTGATGAAAATGGTCGCGGCCATCGAGCGCCCCAGCAGCGGGCGCGTGATCGTCTTCGGCCAGGACATCGGCAAGCTGAAAAAGCCGAGCATCCCGTTCCTGCGGCGCAAACTCGGGCTGATCTTCCAGCACCAGCGCCTGTTGAACGACCGCAACATCCTGGCCAATGTCATGCTGCCGCTGCTGGTGTCGGGCGCGCCCAACGGCCAGGCCGAGGGGCGCGCCCGCGCCGCGCTCGACAAGGTCGGCCTGCTCGACCGGGTGCGCGCACTGCCGCTCGAATTGTCCGGCGGCGAGCAGCAGCGGGTAGCGATCGCGCGCGCCATCGTCAACCGGCCGCAGGTGATCCTGGCCGACGAGCCGACCGCCAACCTCGACCGCGCCAAGGACCTGCCGCTGGAACTGTCGGGCGGCGAACAGCAGCGCGTGGCGATTGCCCGTGCGATCGTCAACCGCCCGCAAATCATCCTGGCCGACGAACCGACGGCGAACCTGGACCGCGTGGCGGCCGACAAGGTGCTCGACGCCCTGCGCGCCTTTAACTCGGTGGGCGTCACCTGCGTCATCTCGACGCACGACGAACAGGTGCTCGACCGCGCGGCGCGCGTGATCCGGCTCGAGCACGGGCAACTCGTCTCCGCCGACCGGGTGCGCGCCGACCGCCGCGCAAGCGACCATGGCGCGGCTGACCCTGTCGCTGCCGACCCTGCCGCTGCCGACCCTGCCGGAGGTGCGGCATGAGCCCGTGGATCCGCCACCACCGCTTCGCCATCGGCGCGGCGCTCTCGCACCTGCGCAAGGCGCCGGGCAGTTTCCTGTTCAACGTGCTGGTCGTCGCGGTCGCGCTCGCCCTGCCGTTCGCCGGCCTGACCCTGCTCGACAACGTGCGCCCCATGTCGGAGCAATTGTCGGTCGACCCGGAGGTGAGCCTGTTCATGAAACCGGAGGCGTCGCGCGAAGACGCGCAGGCGCTCGAGCCGCAACTGCGCCGGATCCTGCAGGGCAGCCAGGCCCGCATCGCGTTCGTGCCGCGCGAGCGGGCGCTGGACGAATTGAAGGAACGCAGCGGCCTGTCGGCGGCCCTCGATACGCTGGGCGACAACCCCCTGCCCGACAGCTATGTAATGAAGCTGGAAGGCTTTTCCAACAATGCCGACGCGGCGCGCATCGACGGCATCGTCGAACAGATGAGCGCGCTGCCGCAGGTCGATACCGTGCAGGTGGATTCGGCCTGGGTCAAGCGCCTGGCCGCGCTGCTGGGCATCCTGCGCCTGGCGCTGCTGCTGCTGGCCGTCACCCTCGGTGTGGTCGTGATCGCCGTCGTGTTCAACACGATCCGCTTGCAGGTGCTGACCCAGCGCGAAGAAATCGCCGTCTCCAAACTGCTGGGCGCGACCGACAACTTCATCCACCGCCCGTTCTATTACACGGGCGCCCTGCTCGGCCTGTGCGCCGGCGCCGTGGCGCTCGGGGCGGTGGCGCTGGCCCTGAACCCGCTGAACGCGGCGATTGCGGAGTTTGCGCGCCTGTACGCGTCGGAATTCCAGCTGGCGCCGCTGGGGGCGCTGGAACTAGCGGGATTGCTGGCGATCAGCGCGGGACTCGGCTTGATCGGGGCGATGCTGTCGGTGCAGCGGCACCTGGCGCGGCTGAGCTGAGGTTTTGTTCAAGGTGGGCCGGGCTGCGCAAGGCGCTCCGTGCCCACCCCAGGTTTCTCCGCCAACACTTTCTTGTAGTCCTCCACGCCGCGACCCTGCGGGAATTCGTCGCTTCGGCTCGCGAACTTCCTGCACGGTGCGCCAACTAACAGAAAACGGGGATGCTGTCCCCTTAACCTGCGGTCTAAACGGCGATGCAAGCCAAACACATTTGAGGTCTATCAACAGTTTTGCAAGATTCTGCTCTACAGTGAGTCTGATCTTTTTTTAAATACTGATAGGCAATACTTTAGCCAGACTTAAACGTTTCCGCTCCTATGAGGGGTCGCTAGCACTCACCCTCAGGGAGTGCTAATATATGTCCTCAAGTGAATGTATACAAGGCTTGTAACGCATCACGCACGATGTCGTGCAGTCAGCCCCGGGGTGTCCCGACGAAGCTTGACGATGCAGCACAGATGACTCTACGAGGAAAAGATAATGTCCGCACAATCCGCATTGGTTCCAACCGGCAATCGTGCTTTGGGACTTGGTTTCACCGGCAATCTCGGTAACATCGACGCGTATATTTCCGCGGTGAACCGCCTGCCGATGCTGACCCATGAGGAAGAGGTCTCGCTGGCAACCCGCCTGCGCAATGCGAACGATCTCGACGCCGCACAAAAGCTGGTGCTGTCGCACCTGCGCCTGGTGGTGTCGATTGCGCGCGGCTACCTCGGCTACGGCCTGCCGCACGCCGACCTGATCCAGGAAGGCAACATCGGCCTGATGAAGGCGGTCAAGCGTTTCGACCCGGACCAGGGCGTGCGCCTGGTGTCGTACGCCATGCACTGGATCAAGGCCGAGATGCACGAATACATCCTGAAGAACTGGCGCCTGGTGAAGGTCGCCACGACCAAGGCCCAGCGCAAGCTGTTCTTCAACCTGCGCAGCAACAAGGTCGGCCTCGATTCGATGACGCCGACCCAGGTCGACGACCTGGCGAAGATGCTCAACGTGAAGCGCGAAGAAGTGATCGAGATGGAGACCCGCCTGTCGGGCCGCGACATCGCCCTCGAAGCGCCGACCGACGACGAGGACGACAAGTTCTCGCCGATCGCCTACCTGTCGTCGGACCAGCAGGAGCCGACCAAGGTGCTGGAAGCCGAGCAGGTGACGCGCCTGCAGTCCGAAGGCCTGGAAACGGCGCTCGGCAAGCTCGACCCGCGTTCGCGCCGCATCGTCGAAGCACGCTGGCTGGCGAACGACGACGGCTCGGGTGCGACGCTGCACACGCTGGCTGAAGAATTCGGCGTGTCGGCCGAACGGATTCGCCAGATCGAATCGGCGGCCTTGAAGAAGATGAAAGGCGCGCTGGCGGCGTTTGTGTAAGCCAGGCGTTGTGCAGGACAGGCGGCCCCGCGAGGGCCGCTTTTTTTTGTCCTGCGGCGGGGCGTGCGGCGTGGGTGATCGGATGATGGCGAAAAAACGGCGGTCCCGGGACCGCCGCCGATTACCGGTAATTCGACGGGCCGCTCGCCCGCCTTGAATCAATAAATCGCCGCGCCCGACGTGTCCTTCAGCTGCACTTTCCAGGCGCCCTGCACCAGCTTGACGACCGAGGCCGGCATCGGCACGTAGTCCAGCTCGGCCGCGGCGGCGGCGCCGTTCCTGAACGCGTAATCGAAGAACTTCACGACTTCCTTGCCCTTGGCCGCGTCAGCCTGCGCCTTGTGCATCAGGATGTACGACACGCCCGTGATCGGCCAGCTGTTCTTGCCGGCGGTGTCGGTCAGCACCACGGCGAAGCCCGGGGTCCTGGTCCATTCGGCGCTGGCGGCGGCGGCCTTGAAGGCCTCGTCGTCCGGCTGCAGGAACTGGCCATCCTTGTTCTTCAGCTGGGTGTGCGACAGCTTGTTCTTCCTGGCGTAGGCCCACTCGACGTAACCGATCGAACCCTTGATGCGCTGCACGTTGGCGGCGACGCCTTCGTTGCCCTTGCCACCCACGCCCGTGGCCCACTTCACCGTGGTGCCGGCGCCGATCTTCGCCTGGAAATCCGGGTTCACTTTCGACAGGTAGTCGGTGAACAGGAAGGAGGTGCCCGAGCTGTCGGCGCGGTGCACGACGGTGATGTCGGCATCCGGCAAGCTCACGCCCGGGTTCAGCGCGGCGATCGGCTGCGCGTTCCACTTGCTGATCTTGCCGAGGTAGATGTCGGCCAAAACCGGGCCGGTCAGCTTCAGCTGGCCCGGTTGGACACCTTCGACGTTGACCACGGTGACCACGCCGCCCATGATGGCCGGGAATTGCATCAGGCCGTCGGCGTCCAGGTCTTGCGCCTTCAGCGGCATGTCCGAGGCGCCGAAGTCCACGGTCCTGGCCTTGATCTGCTTGATGCCGGCGCCCGAGCCGACCGACTGGTAGTTGACCTGCGTGCCGGTCGCCTTGTTGAAGTCGCCGGCCCACTTGGCGTACAGCGGTGCGGGGAAACTGGCGCCTGCGCCGGTGACGTTCTGGGCAAAAGCCGGCGACGCTGCAATGGCGGAGAGCGCAGCAACGGAGAT
>JAQGLR010000310.1 GCA_028292765.1 Massilia sp.
GATGCGCCGCCGCGCTCAACGCGGCACGCAAGGCGTGGCGCGTGTAAAGCGAACAACTACAGTGTCAGTACGGCGCCAGTTTACTGCGAATCGTCGAACAGGGTCGCAAAACCGGCGCAAGGGAGAAGCAGTGCAGGAAGTACATGGCGCCGGCCGCTGAGCGGACGACACCATGCATCAAGCTCCCGGCAACATCCCAATCAACGGCGCATGACCTTTTCCGACGGGGTCAGTGCTTCGATGTAGGCGGGGCGCGAGAAGATGCGCTCGGCGTACTTCATCAGCGGCGCTGCCGTCTTCGACAGTTCGATGCCGTAGTGGTCCAGGCGCCACAGCAGCGGGGCAATGGCCACGTCCAGCATCGAGAACTCGTCGCCCAGCATGTACTTGTTCTTCAGGAACAGCGGAGCCAGCGTCGTCAGGCGGTCGCGGATTTCGGCTCTAGCCTTGTCGTGGGCTTTTTCGTTCGTCTTGTTGCGGTCGCTTTCCAGGACGTGCACGTGGACGAACAGTTCTTTTTCGAAGTTGAACAGCATCAGGCGGGCCCGGGCGCGCATCAACGGGTCGGCCGGCATCAGCTGCGGGTGCGGGAAGCGCTCGTCGATGTACTCGTTGATGATGTTCGATTCGTACAGGATCAGTTCGCGCTCGACCAGGATCGGGACCTGGCCATACGGGTTCATCGTCGAAATGTCTTCCGGCTTGTTGAACAGGTCGACGTCGCGCACCTCGAAATCCATGCCCTTTTCGAACAGGACCAGGCGGCAGCGTTGGGAGAACGGGCACGTGGTGCCGGAGTAGAGAACCATCATGGTGGGTCGTTCCTTAAGAAACAAAGGGGCGAGCGTCTAGCTCACCCCGAAAAATGTGCCCATATTATAGCCAAGCGGGCAAGGAAAACGAATTACTTCAGATCTTTCCAGTACGAGGCGTTCAAACGCCAGGCCAGGAACGCAAATAACGACAGGAAAATCAACACGATAGCACCGAGCTTCCGGCGCGTTCCTTGCGCTGGCTCAGCCATCCAGCTCAGGTAGGCAACCAGGTCGGCCGTCGCGGTGTCGAACTCCGTCTGCGTCATCGTCCCCGGCGCCACCTGCTCGAAGCCGGCAAACTTGTGGATCGTCTTGCTGGCGTCGTGCGGATCCGGCGCGTCGACCATTTTCACCGTGCGTACGCCCTGCAGTTGCCACATCGCGTGCGGCATCGCCACGTTCGGCACCACCATGTTGTTCCAGCCGGTCGGGCGCGCGTCGTCCTTGTAGAAAGTGCGCAGGTAGGTATACAGGTAATCGGCGCCCGGGCCTGCCGGCGACGACTTCGCACGCGCGATCACCGAGAGGTCCGGCGGCACTGCCCCGAACCACGCCTTGGCGTCGGCCGGGCGCATCGCCGTCGTCATCACCTCGCCGACCTTGTCTGCCGAGAACAACAGGTTGGTCTTGATCTGCTCGTCCGTGAGGCCGAGGTCGCGCAGGCGGTTGTAGCGCATCGCCGACGCCGAATGGCAGTTCAGGCAATAGTTGACGAACAGCTTGGCGCCGTTTTGCAGCGACACCATGTCGCTGCGTTCCGGTGCGTGGTCGAGCGGGAAGCTGCCTTCGGCCGCAAATGCCAGCCCCGGCACCAGCGCCAGGACCGCAATCAGTTTCTTCGTAAAGTTCATGGTTGTCCTTAAGCTCGGTTCCTGGGGCGGTCAGTGCGGGTGGAAGGTCACGCGCGTCGGTACCGGCTTGAAGCGGCCGGCCGTGCTCCACCATGGCATCAGGAGGAAGAAGCTGAAGTACAACAGCGTGCACACCTGCGAAATGATGGTGTACGCCGGCGTCGGCAGCTGGGTGCCGAGGTAGCCCAGGGCAAGGAAGGCCAGGCCGAACAGGGCAAGGACCCACTTGTGCCAGTTCGGGCGGTAGCGGATCGACCGGGCCGGCGAATGGTCGAGCCACGGCAGGAAGCCGATGATCACCACCGACAAGCCGAACAGCACCACACCCCAGAATTTCGCATCCAGCACCTGCGGCAGCATGCCGATGATGAGGACAAGGGCGATGGCCGCGACCGCGACCTTCGCCTTGAACGACAGGCGCGACTTCATCCAGATGAACACGACGTAGAGCGCGATGGCGGCCATCAGCACGTACATGAAATCGGCCGTGGTAGCGCGCAGCACCGAATAGAAGGGCGTGAAATACCAGGTCGGCGCGATGTGCGCCGGCGTCTTCATCGAATCGGCCGGGATGAAGTTGTTGTACTCGAGGAAGTAGCCGCCCATTTCAGGCGCGAAGAAGATGACCGCCGAGAAAATGAGCAGGAACATCGACACACCGAACAAGTCCTTCGTCGTGTAGTACGGATGCGACGGAATCGCATCGACCGGATGGCCGTCGGCGCCGATCGTGTTCTTGATTTCGATGCCGTCCGGATTGTTCGAGCCGACTTCGTGCAAGGCGATCAAGTGCGCTGCAACCAGGCCCAGCAGCACCAGCGGCAGGGCGATGACGTGGAAGGCGAAGAAGCGGTTCAGGGTTGCATCGGACACGACGTAATCGCCGCGGATCCACAGCGACAGGTCGGGACCGATGACGGGGATGGCGCCAAACAAATTGACGATCACCTGGGCGCCCCAGTACGACATCTGGCCCCATGGCAGCAGGTAGCCAAAGAAAGCTTCGGCCATCAGGCACAGGAAAATCGCGAAACCGAAGAGCCAGATCAACTCGCGCGGCTTGCGGTAGGAACCGTAGAGCAGGGCGCGGGTCATATGGAGGTAGACCACGATGAAGAACGCCGAGGCGCCGGTCGAGTGCATGTAGCGCACCAGCCAGCCCCAGGGTACGTCGCGCATGATCGTCAGCTCGACCGAATTGAACGCCAGGTTGGCGTCCGGCTTGTAGTGCATCGTCAAGAAGATGCCGGTCACGATCTGCAGCACCAGGATCAGCATCGCAAGCGAGCCGAACAGATACCAGATGTTGAAGTTTTTCGGGGCGTAGTACTTGCCCCACTGGTCGTTCCAGAGTTTCGACAGCGGGAAGCGGTCGTCGACCCAGGCCAGCGCCTTCTGCCCGGTCGGCGCGTTTGCCGGCAGCTTCGTTTCCTCGAATGCAGCGCCCATGTTATGCCTCGCCTTTCTCGTCTTTGCCGATCACGATCTTGTTATCGGAGAGATACATGTACGGAGGAATGTCCATGTTCGTCGGTGCCGGCTTGTTCTTGAA
>JAQGLR010000314.1 GCA_028292765.1 Massilia sp.
GGAACTGGCGTGCGCGTCCAGCGCCGGCTCGCCGGCCTGTGCCTCGCCCGGCTGCGGCCGGCGCAGGCGCCACAGCGGCGCAATGCCCATCTCGGCGAGGAAAACCTCGTCGCGCTCGCTGGCGTTCATAATGTGTGCCTCATCACGATGGCATCCTCGCGCTTGCCTTCATGGGCAGGATAATACCCCTTGCGGCGGCCGATCTCGTCAAAGCCGAAGCGCTTGTACACGGCCACCGCCCTTTCATTGGTCGGGCGCACCTCGAGCAGCACCGATCCGGCGCCCATCGCGCGCGCGCGTGCGCACAGCGTCTCGAGCAGGTAGCGCCCCAGGCCGGTGCCGTGGCGCTCGCCGGCCACGGCGACGTCGAGCAGGTGCGCCTCGTCGAGCGCGTACATCAGCAGGAAGTAACCGGCGAGTTCGCCGAGCGGGTCGCGCAGCAGCCAGGCGTCGTAGCCGGCCGCCAGCGAGTCGGCGAAGTTGGCGCGGCTCCACGGATGCGGGAACACGCTGCATTCCAGCGCGTACACCTCGTCCACGTCGGCCTCCAGCATCGGCACGAGCGCCAGGCCCGCGCTGGCAGGCGCGTTCATCATGCCTGCGCCCCGGCGGCTTTCACGCTTGCCTTCTCGGCGTTGATCACCTGGCGCTCGGCGCTGGTGAACGCGATCTTGTTGCGCAGGTAAAGCGGCTGGGCCTGGGCGGCCGGCACGCCCTGCCCCGCCGCCAGCGCGGCGGCGGCCAGCGGCGCCATGTCGCGCGCATGCGGCACGATCGAGGTGTCGGCATCCTGTGCAAATGCCTTGCCGGCGAAAGCATCGGGATAAGCGGCAAAGCCGTTGCCGCAGGCGGCCAGGCCATCCGCGGAGGCGGGCTGCACGGCGTCGGGACTCGACAGGCTAGGCGCCAGCACGACCTGCCAGGCGCCGCCCGCATGACGGTACTGCGCCCAATAGACCTCGCCCATGCGCGCATCGAGCACGGCCAGCACCTCGGAAGCGCCGCTGCGCGCGCGGCAGGCCTCGGCCATCGCCTCGAGCGTGACGAGCGGCACGACCGGCAGGCCGGCGCCGAAGGCCAGTCCCTGGGCCACGCCGCAGGCGGTGCGCACGCCGGTGAACGAACCGGGGCCGGCGCCGAACGCGATGGCCTCGACGTCCGCCAGGGTGATCCCGGCCTCGCGCAGCAGGTCCTGCACCATCGGCAGCACCGACTGTGAATGGGTGCGGACGCCGCCCGACTCGCGCGAGAGGACGCTGGCGCCCGCAGCGACGCTACCAAGTAGCGCGCACGAGGCGAGTTCGGACGAGGTTTCGATGGCAAGGATGATAGGCATCCGGTATTTTAACCCGCCGCGGCCACTCCGATCCATGGTTACCCTCCTGCCCCGCCGCCGCCGCCTGCCCGTTGTGGCCTAGCCGCTGTGACGTCCCTTCGGTCAAGGGGTAGAATGCGCCCATGCATAGCCTAACGCTCGAGTCAGATACCCGGGATGACATCACGGCCGCCGTGGACAGCGGCCGCTGGATCGTCGCCTGCCTGTGCGCCGCCTGGTGCGGCACCTGTGGCTCCTACCGCGCCGCCTTCGATGGGCTGGCGGCGCGCCATCCGGACAAGACCTTCGTCTGGATCGACGTCGAAGACCAGGCCGACGTTGTCGGCGACCTCGACGTCGACAACTTCCCGACGCTGCTGGTACAACGCGACGATACGGTGGCTTTCTTCGGCACCATGCTGCCCGATGCCGCCGTGGCCGACCGGCTGGTGCAGGCCCAGGCCGAACTGGCGCCGGAAGAACTGGCGCGCCTCGCCGGGTCGAACGAGGAACGGCGCGGCTGGCAGCGCGACTGCAACCTGCGCACCCTGCTGCGCGACGCGGCCTGAATCCCCCCTGCGATCGAGTTCGAGCCAGGGGCGCACGACATCCGCCTACCGCATTCATTTTTGATTCGCTATGTGCGCCTGCTGTTGATTGGCGCCAGGTGGTCCGCTGCCTATGCGGCAATCCGGGAATAGCACGGCAGTTATGCAGCGCAGCCGGTTATCCAGACAGACGCGGCATATATAGATATATGGATATATATATTGGCGCGACGGCGCGAACGCGCAAAAGAAAATGCCGGACCACCCTGTATTAACAGGACAGCCCGGCATTTTCTTTTAACCTCCGCGCCCGGCATCCAACCGCGTGCGAGCACGGCTGGATGCAGCGTTATCGATGCGGTACCGCCGCGACGATATTAACGGTGGGTGGTCGTGGTGGTGCGGTTGTGTTCTTCTTTCTTGCGGCGCAGGCCCAGCAGGCCGGCCAGGCCCAGCAGGCCGATCCAGCCAAAGTCCTTGTCGTCGTCGACCGGAACCGTCTGGGTAGTCGTGGTGGCGCCGGTGTTAGGATCGGTCGAGGTCTGGGCCGACACAGGCATTGCGAAAGCTGCGGTCAGCGAAATGGCGAGAAGGGCACGTCCGGCAATAGCATTAACTTTTTTCATATTCCACTCCTGGGTTATTGAACGATATTTTATTGAAAGGCGAGCGAGAATATCTTGCGACTCATGTTCGCAGGATGTGTGCTTCACTTGCAGGGCTAGTATAGACAATATGCCAACGGGGTCGCGTTCGTTAGCCTGCTGGAAATATTTATAATCGCAGCCTTAGCCGAGGATCGATAAACCCGCGTAAAAACCGGTTACGAAAAAATAAGGCCGGCTTTTACTGTTCCCTCCCCGGCCAGCGCCCCGGAACCGGATCGAATGGCAGTTAGCACCCGGAATGCGCGGTTGAATGCGCGTATATCAGGCGCCGGTTGCGGCAAGCCGCAGCGGCAAACTGCGCAGCCTTTGCCCGGTGAGCTTGAACACGGCCGAGGCCACGGCCGGCGCCAGCGGCGGCACGCCCGGTTCGCCCACGCCTTCGGGCGGCTCGGCGCTCGCGACGATGATGGTCTCGACCATCGGCGCGCGATCGATCCTCAGCAGCGGATAGTCGCCGAAGTTCGACTGCTGCACGCGGCCGTCTTGAATAGTGATTTCGCCGCCCAGCGCCGCCGACAGGGCGAACACCACCGCCGACTCCATCTGCTGGGCGACGATGTTCGGGTTGACCACGATGCCGCAGTCGATCGCGCACCAGACCCGGTGCACGCGGATCTCCCCGCCCTCGACCGACACCTCGGCCACCTGGGCGACGATGCTGCCGAAGGACTGGTGCAATGCGACGCCATGGGCACGCCCGGCGGGCGGCGCGCCTGCCGCCTTCACGGCCGCATCCAGCACCGCCAGGTGGCGCGGATGCTCCGCCAGCAGGGCGCGCCGGTAGCGCACCCCATCCTGCCCCGCCGCGTGCGCGACTTCGTCGAGGAAAGCTTCCTTGAAAAAGGCATTGTGCGAGTGCCCGACCGAGCGCCAGTAGCCGAGCGGCACCGCGCTGTCGACGATCACGTGGGCGATGCGCTGGTTGGCAATCTCGTACTGCATGTCGTACTCGCCCTCGGCCGTGGTCTTGTCCGGGCCCATGCCGGGCAAGCCCAGGTTGCGCGGAAAGTACTGGTGGCCGATGGCGCCGCTGGCGGACTTGTTGTCCCAGGCCAGGATGCGCCCCTGCGCGTCCAGGCTGGCCCTGAAACGCGCCAGCGCCGCCGGGCGGTAGACGTCGTGCGTGGTGTCGTCCTCGCGCGTCCAGATCAGTTGCACCGGCTGGCCACCGGTCCGCAGCGCCACCGCCACCGCCTGCGCCACCATGTCGCCTTCCAGGCGGCGCCCGAAGCCGCCCCCGAGCAGCATGACCTCGATCGATACGTCCTCGCGCGCCACGCCGGCCACCTTCGCCGCCACGTCCACGGCGATGCTCGGCACCTGGGTCGAGGCCCACAGGCGCACTTTTCCGCCCGCGACCTGGGCCGTGCAGTTGACCGGCTCCATCGCCGCGTGCGCGAGGAAAGGCGCGCGGAATTCGGCGCTGACCGTTTTCACGGCGCCGGCCACATCCTGGGTGCCGGACGCGAAATAGGTGTAGCCGGATTCATCGTCGAGCGCCGCGGCAAAGCCGGCGAAGATCGACTCCGTCGACAAGGCCGCACCCTCATCCTCGTGCCAGCGCACGACCAGCGCCGCGGCGGCGGTCTTTGCCTGCCACCAGCTGCGCGCGACCACGGCCACGCCCGCGCCGGCGCCGGCATACGGGCCCAGCGAGGACGAAAAATCGACCACGCCGGTCACCCCCGCCATGGCCTTTACCGGCGATGCATCGAAATACGCCACCGTGCCGCCGATCACGGGCGACATCCTGACCGCCGCGTACAGCAGGCCGGGCGGGCGGGCGTCGATGCCGAACAGCGCCGAACCATCCACTTTGGAGGGCGTGTCGCGACGCGGCACGGGGGTGCCGATCAGGCGGAATTCGCGCGGCTCTTTCAGGCGCACGTCGCCCACGTCGATCCCCGCGCCCGCCTGCGCCGCGCGCGCCGCCAGGCTGCCGTAGGAAGCGCGCCGGCCATCGCGGTGGATGACAAAACCCTGCTCGGTGCGGCAATGCGCGACGGGCGACTTCCACTCTTCGGCGGCCGCTTTCACCAGCATCGCGCGCGCCACGGCGCCGGCTTCGCGCATCGGCTGCCAGGCATCCTTCACGCTGGTCGAGCCGCCCGTGAACATGATGCCCAGTTCGCGCCCGATCTTCCCCAATACCCATTGGGTGCCGTCCTTCACGTTGCCGCGCTCGTCCGGGTGGAAGGGCAGGTTCTCGCGCAGCACGGCGAGGTTGCCGAAGATCTTGTCGATCGGCGCGGCCATGATGGCCACGCTGGCGAGCGGCGCATCGAGTTCCTCGGCAAGCAGCATCGGCAGCGCCGTGTGCACGCCCTGCCCCATTTCGCTGCGCGGCACCACGACCGAGACGCTGCCGTCGGGCGCGATCGCCACCCAGCCGTTGAGGGCAACCACGCCCTCGCCCACCGCCAGGGGCGAGCTCGTGTGCAGGCGCTGGCGCGGCGGGCGCATGCCCCAGCCCACCAGCAGCGCGCCGCCCGCGACCAGGCCGCCGAGCAAAAAGCGGCGGCGCTTGCGCTGGCCCGGGCCGGTGGTGCGCGGGCTGGTGGCGCCGGGCGCCGTATCAGGTAATGGTGCTGCGTCCTTCGTGTCTCTCATCCTGTCCCCATTCCTGGAACAGTTCGCCTGGCGCCACCGGCCGGCCGTAGAGGCGACCCTGCGCGCGCGTGCAGCCGTGGCGCAGCAGGAAGGCTGCCTGTCCTTCGGTTTCCACCCCGGAACCGGGCCAGTCGCGACGTCAAGCCGCGCAGGTCAGGCCAGGGCATGGCCGCTCATGTATTCCGGCGCGGGTAGCCCTGCGCGAGAATGCGCCGCCAGACGATTTCCTTCTGCTCCGGCGCCATCGAGACCCAGTGCGCCACCTCGGCGACGGTACGGCCGCAGCCGCGGCAGATGTCGTCGAACGTGGTCGAGCAGACGGCGACGCAGGGAGTGTCCGGTCGCGGGGGAACCGCCCCCGGATTATCGGGCTGGTCCGACATCGAGCTTGTCCCAGCCTTCATGGCCGAGCTGTTCCATCGTCTCGATGTTCTTCTCGAAGATTTCCTCGGCTTCCGGGAAGGCTTCGACCGCGCGCTCGATGCTGTCTTCGCGCAGCAACTGCAGGATCGGGTACGGCGCGCGGTTGGTGAAGTTCGAGATGTCGTTCTTGTCGGTGTCGGCGAACTGGTAGTCCGGATGAAAACTCGCGACCTGCAGCTCGCCGTCGAGATGCATGTCTTCCACCGCGGCGTCGGCCACGTCGAGGAATTCGTTGTAGTCGAGGAAGTCGTCGAGGACGAAGGGGTGGATCAGCAGCGTCGTGTCGACTTGCTCGGCCGGCGTGTCGGACAGGCGTTGCAGCTCGTCCATCAGTTGCTCGAGCAGCGCTTCGGGCGTGCGCGCAGGCGATACGACGTAGCGCACCTGCTCTTTTACATAGACAGCCTTGGCGAACGGGCACAGGTTCAGGCCGATCACGGCCTTTTCCAGCCAGCGGCGGGTGGCGGCGACGATCGCGTCGTCGTCGGCATTGGGGTTGGTGTTCATGAACTGCTTTCGATATGGGGAGCGCTTGGTACGAGCTTTGATTGTACCCAGAGTTTGCGTGTGCTCATAGGTCGGCAATTCGTCAGGGGTAAGTTGGAAGCTCGCCCGCACAGCTGGTTTATTGATGACCTGACAAGAAGGCGGAACGGATGAGTTGTTTCCTGAGAGAAGGTATATTTGGTGCAATGCTTCATATACTCCCAAGGGGTATGCTCTTTCAGCAGCACGTTGATCCTATGAAAACACAAGACCGTTTCTGCCATACTCCCATATTGAATTAGAAAAAAAATGACGTGTTAGCAAAAGGGATAGATAAGAAATTTGTAACCGGCCGGGATTATTGCTTGACTGCCTCAACAGGGTCTCCTTACACTCCCCCCTGATCACCAGTCCCGTAGTTCCTGGACGCAACACTGGAAGGCCAAGTACGACATGACCAAGTACGACATGACCATCATCCGCTCCACCTCGCGCTCTGCCCCGATCCTTGCCGCGCTGGCGCTCCTGCTTTCGGCTCCCCTCGCCCACGCCATCGACACCGCTCCCGCCAGCACGCTGCAAGGCGCCGCCGTCACGCGTACCGTCGCCAATGCCGGCGCAGCGCCTGTTACAGTCTCGCTGAAAGTGGACGAATACAAGGAAACCGACGTCTGGGGCCGTATCCGCAGCGGTTACGCCATTCCCGACATCGGCAACAGCCTGGTCGAGCGTCATACCAAGTCCTACAGCCTGAAGCCCGACTACATGGCGCGCATTTCGGGCCGTGCGTCGCCCTACCTGTTCCACGTCGTGCAGGAACTCGAAAAGCGCGGCATGCCGACCGAACTGGCGCTGCTGCCGGTGATCGAATCGGCATTCAACCCGCAGGCGCTGTCGACCGCCAACGCGGCCGGCATCTGGCAGTTCGTGCCGGGCACGGGCAAGGATTTCAACCTGAAGCAGAACATGTTCAAGGACGAGCGCCGCGGCGTGCTGGCGTCGACCGACGCCGCCCTGACCTACCTGCAGCGCCTGTACACGATGTTCGGCGACTGGCAGCTGGCCCTGGCCGCCTACAACTGGGGCGAAGGCAACGTCCAGAAGGCGATCAAGAAAAACCAGGCGCTGGGCAAACCGACCGACTTCGAAAGCCTGGCCGAGCTGATGCCGGCTGAAACCCGCAACTATGTGCCGAAACTGCAGGCGGTGAAGAATATCGTCGGCAACCCGGGCCAGTACAATGTGGTCCTGCCGGTGATCGACAACCAGCCCTACTTCACGACGATCGACAAGACCAGCGACATCGACCTGGCCATCGCGGCCCAGCTGGCCGAAATGTCGGTCGACGAGTTCAAGGCGCTGAACCCGCAGTTCAATCGCCCGGTCATCACCGGCGACGGCAAGACGAAGATCCTGCTGCCGCAGAAGAACGCCGAAAAGTTCCACGTGAACCTGGCGTCCTGGGGCAAGACGCTGTCGACCTGGACCACCCACAAGATCACGGGCGCCAAGGAAAGCATCGCATCGCTGGCCTCGAGGTTCGGCACCACGCCGGAAGTCATCCGCCAGGCCAACAACATTCCGGCCCAGACCCGCCTGAAGGCCGGCTCGACCATCCTGGTGCCGCGGACCTCCTCGTCGATCCACTCGGACATCGCCGAGAACATCGTCGACAGCGCCGTGCTGGCTTTCGAAGCGGACCGCGGCGAAAAGCGCAGCGGCGCGCGTACCCAGCGCTTCAAGGCCAAGGCCGTGGCGTCGTCGAAGTCGCGCGTGTCGCGCAACACGAACAGCC
Organism: Massilia sp.; assembly: GCA_028292765.1. Lineage (GTDB taxonomy): Bacteria > Pseudomonadota > Gammaproteobacteria > Burkholderiales > Burkholderiaceae_D > Telluria. The sequence goes on from JAQGLR010000314.1 coordinate 7,846, forward strand.
GCCGCAAGCACCGATAAGCAAGCATCACGAAACTACCACCTTGCCGCTGGCCCTGCGGGGCCGTCGGCAAGGTGGTATCGTCTTTCTCCGCCCTGCCCTACGGGGCTATCCCTAGGTTTCGCTTTGCGCTGCCTCAAATCGACGGCCTCGTGCAAGCATTCCCAAACTAGGGTATAGTGTCGTTTGTGCGCTGCAATAACCGACACCGAGTCGCTGCAGCAGCAAGCACAGACAAGCAGTACAACAAGCAGCATCGCAACCCAGGCCTGCCATTTCCGGCAGCCCTCCATAAGCCCTCCCGCCCTGCGTGTCGAACCTTTGACACCGTCCCGGCGCAAAGCTTTTGTGCCGAAATTTCTTTCATTTTTGAGTCATTTCGATCTGTTGGTTCGCGTTGCTATTTCGCGCTCGTAAACGTTCGAGCGCTGATCACTACCGAAAGAAAAGCAAACAATGAGTTTTGAAGCACTAGGCCTCCACGCCACGATCGTCAAAGCAGTTAACGAAGCCGGTTACACCGTCCCGACCCCGGTCCAGGAACAAGCCGTTCCCGCCGCCATCGAAGGACGCGACCTGCTGGTCTCGTCGCAAACCGGTTCCGGCAAGACCGCGGCATTCATGCTGCCTGCCCTGCACAAGCTGGTCAGCGCCGAGCCGGCAGCGGCCCCTGCGCAAGACGCGTCCCGTCCGCGCGGCGAGCGCGTCCGTTTCACCGCAGCCAAGCCGAAAATGCTGGTGCTGACCCCAACCCGCGAGCTGGCCCTGCAAGTGACCACCGCGACTGAAAAATACGGCAGCTACATGCGCCGTATCCGCGCCGTCTCGATCCTGGGCGGCATGCCTTACCCGAAGCAGATGCAACTGCTGTCGAAGAACCCTGAAATCCTGGTGGCAACGCCAGGCCGCCTGATCGACCATATGGACTCGGGCAAGATCGACTTCTCCGAACTGGAAATCCTGGTGCTGGACGAAGCCGACCGCATGCTGGACATGGGTTTCATCGAAGACATCGAGAAGATCGTCGCCGCAACGCCTGCAAGCCGCCAGACGATGCTGTTCTCGGCCACGCTCGACGGCGTCGTCGGCAACATGGCGCGCCGCATCACGAAAAACCCGATGATCATCCAGATCGCCAGCGGCACCCAGCGTCACGAGAACATCGTGCAGCGCGTGCACTTTGTGGATGACCTGTCGCACAAGAACCGCCTGCTCGACCACCTGCTGCGCGACGAGACGATGGACCAGGCAGTGGTGTTCACCGCCACCAAGCGTGACGCCGACACCATCGCCGACCGCCTGAACATCGCCGGCTTCGCAGCCGCTGCGCTGCACGGCGACATGCACCAGGGCGCGCGTAACCGCACGCTCGACAGCATGCGCCGTGGCCAGGTGCGCGTGCTGGTGGCAACCGACGTCGCTGCCCGCGGCATCGACGTGCCGACCATCACCCACGTGGTGAACTACGACCTGCCGAAGTTCCCCGAGGACTACGTGCACCGTATCGGCCGTACCGGCCGCGCCGGCCGCAATGGTCTCGCCATTTCGCTGGTGAACCATGCTGAAGGCATGAACGTCAAGCGTATCGAGCGTTTCACCAAGCAGACCATCCCGGTCGACGTGGTGGTCGGTTTCGAGCCGAAGCGTTCAGCGCCGGCAGCACGCAGCGGTGCCCGTCCGGGCGGCTGGAAGCCGGGCGACGGCCGCAGCGCCGCCAAACCAGGCCAGCGCAGCTTCAGCAAGCCTGCAGCCGCACCGCGTGATGGTGGTGGTTACAGCCGTGATGCGGCGCCACGCGAGGGTTTCCGCACGGGGCCGGCAGCAGGCGCGCCACGTCGTGAAGGCAGCGGCGGCTACCGCGGCAGCAACCCGCGTTCGGCGGACGGCGCACGCCGCAGCTTCGGCGACAACTGATCGCTGAAGTCGAGTACTGAAGTGTGAGTAAAGGACGGCTGCTTCGGCAGCCGTTTTTTTTCGCCTGTCGATTCCTGGCGTCACGCTGTCTGCCGCGCCTGACGGTGCGCTGCCGACGACACCGTATAATCGCACCCCGACCGACAAGCCCTGCCCCGTACCGAATGATTCTTCCCCGCATCACAATCGTCAGCCCCGCCAGCGCGCGCGACAACAACGGCAACTGGCAAACCGCCAGCCGCTGGGCGCATTTCCTGCGCGGCCCGCATGCGGTCGAGGTGTGCGGGAGCTGGCCGGCGCACACCGGCGCCACGGATGCGCCCGACCTCCTGGTCGCCTTGCACGCGCGCCGCTCGGCCGCTTCGCTGGCCGCCTTCACCAGCGCCTTCCCCGAGCGCCCGACGATCCTGGTCCTGACCGGTACCGACCTGTACCGCGACATCGACACCTCAAGCGAGGCGCGCGCCTCGCTCGAGCGCGCGACCGCCCTGGTGGTGCTGCAGGAAGCCGGGCTGGCGCGCCTGCCCCCGCCGCTGCGGGCAAAGGCATGCGTCATCCACCAGTCGGCGCCGATGCTGCCGCCGGCGCCGGAAACCACGGATACACGGGACACACGAGATTCGCGCCACCTCGACATCTGCATGGTCGGCCACCTGCGTCCCGAGAAAGACCCGCTGACCTTCATGCGCAGCGTCGCGCTGGTCACCGACCCGCGCGTGCGCCTGCTGCACATCGGCGGCGCGCTCGAGCCAGCGCTGCTGGAATCGGCGCGCGCCACCGAAGCGGCCTGCCCACGCTACCGCTGGCTGGGGCCGATGCCGCATGCGCAAACCCGCCAGCGCCTGAAACGCTGCCGCGCGATGGTCATCGCGTCCACCAT
>JAQGLR010000319.1 GCA_028292765.1 Massilia sp.
GCCAACGACATCGTCCCGGCCTTTCCGTACCTGCACGACGCGGTGGTGGCGATGTCGGCATGCCTGGCGCCGCGCCACAAGACGGGCGCGGGCGCGCGCGAATTGTTCGCGCGCGCCTTGCGCGAAGTCGGGGGCAAAGCGCGCTTCAAAGCGATCTGCAAGCTGCCGGCTGCCCGGCATGCCGTGCCGCTGCTGCCGTTCGGGGTGTGGCTGCAGGGCGATGCCCGCCTGCGCGCGCTCGCCTACGACAGCCTGGCCGCTTTCGCCCGGCGCGGCATCGTGCGCCGCGAGTTCATCGACCTGCTGCTGGCGCGCCGCCTGCCCGAAGACCCGGCCCTGCACGGCCAGGCCGTCTGGCAGTTGATGATGCTCGAAGCGTGGTTTGCGCGGCGGCGCCACGGTGCACGTGCCGTCGACCCGGCCACCCGGGAAGCGGTGCTGCCGGCGTAAGCGGGCCTGTGCGCCGCCGCCGGGGCGGCGCACAGGCCCTTGTGTCTATATGAGGGAGCCAAGGAAGCGCGCCGCGCCGCTCAACTTGCGGCGAGCGCGTCGTATACGGCCAGGTAGCTGCGCGCCATCGCCGGCAGGCTGTGGTGCGCGATCACCTGGCCGCGGGCGCGGGCCCCGTGGCGCGCGCCCATTTCGGGAATGCGGCAATAGTCGGCAATCGCGGCCGCCATCACGTCGGGCGACATCGGCGGCACCAGGATGCCCGTCAGCCCCGGCTGCACCAGTTCCTTGTGCACCCCGACCGAGGTGGCCACGACCGGCAGCCCGGTGGCCATCGCCTCCAGCAGCACATTCCCGCTGCCCTCGGCCAGGGCCGGCAACACCATCAGGTCCATCGCGCGCAGCAGCCGCGCGGTGTCGGCGCGCTCGCCCGGCAGCCAGGCCCGGTGCGCGGCGCCGGCGCGCTCGAGCATGGCCTGGCATTCGGCGCGCATCGGGCCGTCGCCGACGATCATCAGGCGCAGGCGGGCATGCGCCGGGTGCTGCGACGAGATCAGGCGCAGGAAGGATTCGACCAGGGTCATGTCGTTGTTGGCGTCGTCCATGCGGCCGACGCAGCCGATCACGAAGGCGTCGTCGCGCATGAAGCCTTCCGGCCCGACGGCCGCGTGGGGGCCGAGGCGCGGGTGGAACTCCAGGCTGTCCACGCCGTGTGCGATGTGCGAGACGCGCGAGGGCTCGGCCCCGACCTGTTCGATCAGCCAGCGTTCCTGTTCGGCGCTGGCGGCGATGTAGTGGCCCACGAGCGGGCGCAGGAGGCGTCGCAAACCCGGCCGCAGCAGGCCGGGCTGGCGCCGCTGGTGCGGTTCGAGCGGCGCATGGGGTTGATGCGGATCGCGCCCGTATTCGCCGTGCACCCGCAGCCTGATTCCGGCCAGCGCCGCCGCCAGTTGCCCCTCGAGCCCGCCGAGGTTGCGGGTATGGACGAGGTCCGGGCGCAGGCTGCGCAGCGCGCGCACCATGCGCAGGAAGTGGCCGGGGTCGGCGCCGTCGCGCTTGTGCAGGTCGATCACCTCGACGCCGCGCTCGCGCAGGTGCGCGTGGAAGATGCTGTGCTCGCGCAGGCAGAGCACCGCGTGCCGGTAGCGCTCGGCCGGGGTATGGTCGATCAGGTCGAGCAGGGCCGAGCCGGTGCCGCCGGCGTCGAGCCGGTTCACCACATGGGCAACCAGCCGTGGCTCGTCGAGCGAACGGGTTACGCCGGGAGGGGGACGGTTACCCATGGCTGCTGGAGCGAAGGAACGGCATTGCAGGGTCTCCGGTGAAAGCCTGGCCGCGGCCCGCTTCAAAGGACCGTCCAGCGATTATATGGCGGCAATGCGTACGGATTCGACGACACGATTACACCCTTGATACCTGTCAAACGAGGCATTTTTCCGCGCAACGGTCGCCGCCGAACCAGTCCCCCAATCGCTCAATGCTTGTGACAAATTTCTTTAGAGCTTGATCTAGGTTCAGGTCCTGAAGATCCGCGAAGAATGCCGGGAACCCTGCTAATGCTGACCTTGTCTGACTGCCAGCTTGACCGTTTTCGCCAATGATGGCGGGACGCCATCTCAGAAGGAGACAAGTATGCTGGTAGATGAAATGCCGATCGCAAGCTTCCGAACCCCGCCCCTCCCGGTCATCGGCGAGGGGCGCCCCCGCACGCCGGGTACGACTGGTACGGCGAGTTCGGCCACCGCGGTCCATGCCGCGTCGCAGGTATTCAACGTCCGCCTGGCGATCTCGGCCGAGCGGCATGCGGACGCCGGGGTGCTGCTGCGGCGCATGTATGCGTGGCGCGGCTATGCCGTCGAGGCGGGCGCGCGCGAAGAGGGCGACAAGGTCACCCTGTACGCGGAAACGGGTGGCAAGCTGGTCGGTACGATCAGCCTGTGCCTCGACTGGCACGGCGTGCTGCCGGCCGACGAGCATTTTGGCGACCGCCTCGACATCCTGCGCCGCGAGGGCCGCCGCCTGTGCGAGCCATCGCGCCTGGCGATCGACAAGGGCATGTCGAAACGCGTCTTTGCGTCGCTCATCCATATCTCCTACCTGTACGCGCACAAGCTGCACGGCTTTACCGACTACGTCATCGAAGTCAATCCGCGCCACGTGGCCTTCTACCGGCACATGCTGGGCTTTGCCGATTTCGGCGCCGAGCGCCAGTGCAGCCGGGTCGGCGCCCCGGCCGTGCTGCTGCGCCTGCCGCTCGACCACATGGCTGCGCAGATCGCGAAGTGGGGCGGCACGCACGTGCAGCGCGGCGGCGGGCAGAACGGCGCCGAGCGCTCGTTCTACCCGTATTTCTTCCCGGTGCGCGAGGAGCCCGGCATCAGCGCGCGCCTGGCGGCGCTGTGCGGGACCGGAGGGCGCGCATGAGCAAGCTCAACGACCTCCTGCAGCCGGCACGCGCGGGCGAGGCGCTCGCGGCGATGGCGGCGGTCGTCGGCGCCGCCTGGCTCGCCAGCGACGACGCCACCCTCGAACGCTACGCCCGCAGCACGGCGGCGCGCCCGACCGTGCCACTGGCCGTGGTGCGTCCGGACAACGCGGACGAAGTGGCGCAACTGGTCGCGATCGCGTCATCCCACGGACTGGCCGTCTACCCGCTCAGCACGGGCAAGAACTGGGGCAACGGCGACGCCTGCGCGGTCGGCGCCGGCCAGGTCATCCTCGACCTGTCGCGCATGAACCGGATCGTCCTGGTCGACCCGGAACTGGCCTACGCCGTCATCGAACCCGGCGTTACCCAGGCACAGCTGTCGACCTGGCTGCGCGAGCGCGGCTTGCCGCTCTGGGCCGACTGCACCGGCGCCGGCCCCGACACCAGCTATGTCGGCAACATCATGGAGCGCGGCTTTGGCCATTCGCCCTATGGCAACCGCCTGCAGCACGTGGCCGGCATGGAAATCGTGCTGGCCAGCGGCGAGCTGCTCAAGACCGGCTTCGGCCACTATCGCAATGCGCGCACGGCCCACCTGTTTCCGTATGGGGTCGGGCCCTTCCTGGACGGCCTGTTCACCCAGTCGAACATGGGCATCGTCACGCGGCTCGGCATCTGGCTGATGCCCCAGGTCGAATGCGTGAACCATTTCCTGTGCAGCGTGCCGCGCCACGGCGACATCGCCGCGGTCGTCGACGCCTTGCGCCCACTGCGGCTGGACGGCACGCTGCGCAGCATCCTGCATATCGGGAACGACTTGCGCGTCCTGTCCGGCGGCGGCGTCTTTCCGCGCGCCGAGGTTCCCGCGGGCGCGCGCCTGCCCGAAGCGCTGCGCGGGGCGATGTGCAAGGCTGCCGGAGTGGCGCCCTGGACCGTTTCGGGCGCCCTGTACGGAACCGGAGCCCAGGTCGCGGCCGCGCGCGCCGCCGTGCGCCGGGCCCTGCGCGGCACCGCCGCACGCCCGACCTTTGTCACCGAGCGCAAGCTGCGCATCGGCGCGATGCTCGCCCGGGCTTGCGGCGACAGCGGTATCGGCCGCCAGCTGCGCGCCAAGGTGGCGCTGGGAGAATCGCTGTTCGCGATGAACCGCGGCACGCCCAGCGGGCGCTTCCTGGCTGGCGCTTACTGGCGCCGCCGCGGGGGCCTGCCGCAGGGTTTTCCGGCAGGGGCCGACCCGGCGCGCGACAATTGCGGCTTGCTGTGGGTGTCGCCGGTGCTGCCGATGCGCGGCGCCGACCTGCTGGCGGTGCATGACCTGGCGCAGACGGTGTTCTGGAAGCACGGCTTCGACCTGTTTGCCACCTTCAGCATGGTCAACGAACGCGCGCTCGGCGGCGTGCTGACGGTCGCCTACGACAAGGACGACCTCGAGGAAACCGCGCGCGCGCGGGCCTGCCACGACGAACTGTTCCAGCGGGTGCTGGAAGCCGGCTATATCCCTTACCGGGCGGGCAACCATTCGATGGCCCAGCTCGATCCCGGAGGCGACACCTATTGGCGCACGGTGGCGCGCATCAAGGCTGCGCTCGATCCTGCAGGCATCCTCGCACCGGGACGCTACGAGCCGGGCGCCTCCTGAGGTGCAGGGCGAACGCAGGGCAGGGCAGGGAAAGGCAAGGTTCGCCTGCGCACGGAGCGGCAGGCCGATACGGTCTAGTATGTGGATTCACTTATTGAATTCACTTATTTTCACTTAGCTGGAGGAGACGCCATGTCCACGAACGCTTCCGCACAAGTCGCCGCGCTGGCCGACAAGATCCGCTCGATGCGCTTTGCCATGTTTACGACCGTCGACGAGCACGGCCACCTGATCAGCCACCCGATGACCAACCAGGAAACGGACGAGCAGGGCGGGCTGTGGTTCTACACGTCGATCCACACCCCGCTGTGGCAAAACATCGCCGTCCAGCCCGAAGTCAACGTCAGCTTCGCCCAGCCGGACGACAGCCTGTACGTGTCGATCAGTGGAACGGCCGAACGCGTGGTCGACCGCGATCGCATCCGCGCGCTCTGGAACCCGATGGTGCAGGCGTGGTTCCCGCACGGGCCCGACGACGAGCACGTGGTCCTCGTGCGCGTGGCGCCGCACAGCGCCGAATACTGGGACTCGAACGACAGCAAGATGGTGCGCCTGTTCCAGATGGCGAAAGCGGCCATGACCGGCACCACCCCGGACGTCGATCCGGGGGAGCACGGCATGATCAGGCTCTAAGCTGCAAGCCCCGGGCCGTCAGCGCGGCGGGAGGTCGTCCTGGGACTGGTTGGCGCCGCTTTCACGGCTGCCGATACCGGTCCCGGTGCCCCCGCCTTGCTCGGGCCGGGTGTCCAGTGCACCGCGGGAGCCGGATTGAACGCCGCTGTGCGTGTCGCCGGCCGGCGCAGCGGGGTGGTCGGCGCCCGGTTTGTCCGCGCCGGCGTCATGACTGTCGCCATGGCTGTGCGTCAGTTGCGCCCCGCCGCTGCCGCCGGTCTCGGCCTGGGTCTCATGGGTCGGGGTGGCGCCGGCCTGGCCGCTCGTGACGCCGCCGATCGCCGTCGAGCCCTGGTCCTGGCCGCTTCCTGGGGTGTTCGTTGCTGCTGCCATGCTATTCTCCTTGTGCGCAGATTCCTGCCAATGATACGCCGCTTACTCGTAGCGCTTGAATACCGTCGTCTTGCCATCCTTCTTCACCAGCAGCACGTCATACGGGTCGCTGCGCGGCCCTTCCATGCCGGGGGAGCCGAGCGGCATGGCCGGCACCGCCAGTCCGGTCGCCTTTGGCTTGCTGGCCAGCAGCCGCTTGATGTCGGCGGCCGGCACATGGCCTTCCAGGGCATAGCCGCCGACCCGCGCGCTGTGGCAGGAACCGAGCTCCTGCGGAATGCCGAACTTTTGCCGGTAATCGCCAGGGTCCGGCACATCATGGGCCTTGACGGAGAAGCCGTTTTCTTCGAGGTGCCTGACCCATCCCTTGCAACAGCCGCAGCTGGCGGTTTTGTACACCTCGATGACTGGTTGCGCCGCCCCGGCCAGGGCAGGCAATCCGATCAGGCCGGCGGCGAGCAGCGCTAAAAAACGTGGGCTGGTCATACGAGTTCCTCCATAATTCGATCATCCATAATTCGATCATCCATGTATTCGATCAACCATGATACAGCGCGGAGGCGGTCATGACATATGCGCTAGCGGCGGCGCTGGTGTTGCTGGTCCACCTGGTCTTTGTCCTGTTCGTCGTCTGCGGCGCCGTCCTGTTGCCGCGCTGGCCGCGCCTCGTGTGGTTGCACCTGCCGGCCGCGGCCTGGGGCGTCTTTGTCGAATTGACGGGGCGCGGCTGTCCCTTGACCGCGCTCGAGAACCTGCTGCGGCTGCGCGCCGGGCAGGGCGGGTACACGGAAAGCTTCATCGAGCATTACATCCTGTGGCTGCTCTACCCGGGCGGCCTGACGCGCGACACCCAGCTCTTCCTTGCCGCTGCCGTGGCTGCCGTCAATCTCTGCCTGTACGGATGGGTCTTCCTCCGTGCCTCCCGGCGCCGGGCCACCCCTTGACGCCCCGCAAAGTCGCCCCGCACGCCCTTGCCATACGGCGAGCTTGCTCAACCGGGGTTGGCGGAGCAATAATGCGGATGTGCTGGCTTATTGTTATCGCTTTTTTGTGCGACCGTAAATACGCGGGCGCGAACCTGGTGAATCGATCGGCGCAGCGTTTGGATGGTGAAAGACAGCAAAGCGGGGGAAGCCGCCACCGAGATCGGCGCCTTCCCTGAAGGAGAAGGATAATGAAAACCAGGAGAACACGCAGTGAGTATTTTTAGGACGAAAAATCTCGATACCATGGTCGCGGATGCCCGCGCACCGGGCGGGCTGAAGAAGGTCCTCGGACCAATGGACCTGATCCTGATGGGTATCGGAGCAATTGTCGGCACGGGTATCTTCGTGTTGACCGGCACGGGTGCGGTCACGGCCGGCCCCGCGCTGACCCTCTCCTTCATCGTCGCTGCCGTGGCCTGTGGCTTCGCCGCGCTGTGCTACGCGGAATTCGCCTCGAGCGTGCCGGTGGCCGGCTCGATCTACACCTATTCCTACCTTACCCTGGGTGAACTCGTTGCCTGGATGATCGGCTGGGACCTGCTGCTCGAATACGGCCTGGCCACCTCGACGGTCGCGGTCGGCTGGTCGGGCTACTTCCAGTCGCTGCTCAAGGGCATCGGCGTCGTGCTGCCTGAAGCGCTGCGCGCCGCCCCGGGCGCGATTCCCGGCGTGGACTCGGTCTTCAACCTGCCGGCCTTCCTGATCATGATGGTCCTGACCTTCATGCTCTCGCTCGGCGTGCGCGAATCGGCGCGCGTCAACAACGTGATGGTGCTGATCAAGACCGGCGTCGTCCTGCTGTTCATTGTCGTTGGCGTCAACTACGTCAAGCCGGAGAACTGGCAGCCGTTCATGCCGTTCGGCGCGGGTAGCGTGATGAGCGCCGCCGCACTGGTGTTCTTCGCCTTCATCGGCTTCGACGCCGTGACCTCGGCCGCCGAGGAAGTCAAGAACCCGACCAAAGACCTGCCGATCGGCATCATCGGATCGCTGGCCGTCTGTACCGTCCTGTACGTCGCGGTGTCGGCGATCATGACCGGCATCGTCCCGTTCATGAACTTCAAGGGTGTCGACCACCCGGTGTCGCTGGCCCTGCAGTATGCCGGCCAGGACTGGGTCGCCGGCTTCGTCGACCTCGCTGCGATCCTGGGCATGAGCACCGTGATCCTGGTGATGGCTTATGGCCAGACCCGCATCCTGTATGCGATGTCGCGCGACGGCCTGCTGCCGGCCAGGCTGTCGACCATCCACCCGAAGTACGGCACCCCGTTCTTTGCAACCTGGCTGGTCGGCATCATCTTCGGCCTGATCGCCGCCGTCGTGCCGCTGGGCGTGCTGGCCGAGCTGGTGAACATCGGCACCCTGGCAGCGTTCTCGCTGGTGTCGGTGGCCGTGATCATCCTGCGCAAGACCCGTCCCGACCTGCCGCGCGCCTTCCGTTGCCCGGGCGTGCCGGTGGTCCCCGCACTGGCCATCATCTTCTGCCTGGCGCTGATGTCCTTCCTGAGCGCCACCACCTGGATCGCCTTCGGTGTCTGGCTGTTGCTCGGCTTGGTGATCTACTTCGTCTACGCACGCCACCACTCGAAACTGAACGCCAAGCAAGCGTAATACCGGCGTCAACGCTGTCCGGCTTCGGCCAGACAGCGGTCAGCGGCAGCGCCATGGATTCAAGCGTGGTCTGAACCCGATCGATGGCATGGCGCCGCGGTCGGGTTTTTTTAATGGCGCCAGCCACAGCGGCGCCCGCCGGCTCACACGCTTGCCGCCGCCAGCTCGTCCACTTGCACGGGCAGCGCCCCGCGCTCGACCATCGCGGCGATCGCCCGCTCGCCGTCGCCCGGGTTCACATCGACGGCGCGCATCGCTTGCGGAACGACCAGCACGTCAAAACCGTTCGCGCGCGCGTCCAGCGCCGTGTTGAGCACGCAGTAATCGGTGGCGAGGCCGCACACGGCCACGCGCCGGACGCCGCGTGCGCGCAACTGTCCGGCCAGTCCGGTGCCGTTGAAGGCGGAATAGGCGTCGACGTCGGCCGTCTCCGCCTTCGAGACGACGATCGCGTCCGGCGGCAGCCGCAGCGCATCGGAAAACGCCGCACCGCGGGTGCCGGCCACGCAGTGCGGGGGCCAGGGGCCGCCGCGCGCCGCAAACGAACAGTGATCCCCGGGATGCCAGTCACGCGAGGCGTAAACCGGCAAACCTTGTTCGCCGAACAGCTTGATCAGCCGGTTGATGGGGCCGAGTACCTGGTCCCCGCCCGGCACGCCCAGGCTGCCGCCGGGCAGGAAGTCATACTGCATGTCGACGACGAGGAGGGCGTCGGATGCTTCGAGGTGCAGGGGAGTCATGTGTGGTCCTTGTCCTGATGCTGGAAGAGGGGAGGCCGGCACAGCTTAGCATGCCGCAAAAGTGTTACCGCTCTGACCATGGTGGGCGTGCTATACTGTACAAACATACAGTAGTGTGCAGCCAAGCCATGACAAAATTCCTCCCTATCGACCTGACGCCGCCCGATCCGGACACCAGCGAAAGCGCGCCCAGCGGTCGTCTCGGCGTCAAGATGTTCCGGGTTGCCGACGATCCGATCACCGAAGCCCAGACCGACGTCGAGATCGCGCGCGAGTTCATCGCCAATGGCGAACTGAGCGCCAAGTCGATTGCCAACACCGAAAAGGAACTATATCGCTTCCTGACCTGGTGCCGGGAAGAAGCGAAGAAAGGCTTGGCGCAATTGAACGTCGCCGACCTGAATGCCTACAAGGAATTCCTGCGCAACCCGCCGCCGGACTGGATCTCGAAAACCAAATGGCCGCGCAGCGACCCGCGCTATCGCCCGTTCACGGGCCCGCTGTCGGACCCGAGCCGGCGCCAGTCGATGATCGCCGTCAAGGGCCTGCTCGCATTCGCCGAGCAAACCGGCTACCTGCGCCGCAACCCGGGCGCGCTGGTGCGCAACGTGCGCGCGCCGCTGGCCAGCCGCATCACGCGCTACCTCACCCCCGAAGCGATTGCGCTTGCGGTCGCGACCGTATCGCGCCGCCTGCCCGATTCGCCGGCCGCGCTGCGGCGGCGCGAGCGCGACCGTTTCCTGTTGATTGCCTTCGCCCACACGGGCGCGCGCCTGAACGAAATCATCGGCGCGAACATGGGCGCGATCTATTCGGAGGGTAAGGGACGCTGGTGGATCGACGTGCTGGGCAAGGGAAACAAGCCGCGCCGCCTGCCGGTGCCGGATGCCATGCTCGACGCCTTCAAACAATACCGGGAAGCCTTCGGCTTGCCGCCGCACGCCGCGCGCGCCGACCGCATGCCGCTCGTACTGTCGAGCCGCAGCCGCAGCGTCAAGCGGCTCACGGACGAGGCGGCGGCCGAGGCCCTGAAAGGGGTCTTCGCCGAAGCGGCGTCGGCAGCGACGCAGGCGGGGGAGGCCGATATCGCGGCCAGCTTGCGCCACGCATCCGTGCACTGGCTGCGCCACAGCATGCTGACCAACCACGCCAACAATGGCGTGCAGCTGAAAACGCTGCAGGATACGGCAGGGCACGCGAACATCGCCACCACGGCCGCCTACCTGCACAAGACCGACCATGAACGGCACGACGAGATCATCGCGTCGGTCGACAAGAAGCGCGACAAGTGATCGTTATGCCCGGCGCAAGCAGGACGGGCCGCGGCACGGGATCGGGGTAGCATAGGCCAGCGCAGGCGGACTGCGCTCTGGCGACGGTCGCCGTCATCGCTTGCACATTCATTTTCCACAGTCATTTTCGAGGAGAGTCGCATGGCGAAGGTACTGGTTCTGTATTACTCCACGTATGGTCACATCGAACAGATGGCAACCGCCATGGCCGAGGGCGTGCGCGCGGGCGGGGCGGAAGTGGTGGTCAAGCGGGTGCCGGAAACGGTGCCCGAGGCCATCGCGCGCAACGCCCATTTCAAGCTGGACCAGCAGGCGCCGATCGCCACCGTGGACGAGTTGCCCGACTACGATGCCATCGTCATCGGCGCGCCCACCCGCTATGGCCGCATGCCTTCGCAAATGGCCGCCTTTCTCGACCAGACCGGCGGCCTGTGGGCGCGCGGCGCCCTGCACGGCAAGGTCGGCGCCGCCTTCACCTCGACCGCCACCCAGCACGGCGGCCAGGAAACGACACTGTTCTCGATCATCACCAACCTGCTGCACTTCGGGATGGTCGTGGTCGGCCTGCCGTACAGCTTCGCCGGCCAGATGACCCTCGACGAAATCACCGGCGCCAGCCCCTACGGCGCCAGCACCATCGCCGGCGGCCAGGGCCAGCGCCAGCCCAGCCAGAACGAACTCGACGGCGCCCGCCACCAGGGCCAACTGGTAGCGGCGACGGCCGTCAAACTGTTCGGATGAGCGGGCAGGGGACCGGCGCGCGGCTGGGAGCACCTCCCAGGGCAAGGCCGGGCTTGCCGTGGGCCTGGCGCCAGCGCCCGTGGATTCTTCCGTTCGCCTGCGGGGCAGGGTGTCGAACGCGCGGTGCGCGCTTTCCCTGATGCTTTCATGCGGCTCTCATGGGGGGCGGGTGGGGCGAAGAGGGGATCGCCACGGGCAGTTCTGAAGCCAGTCGGGTCGAGACTGCGATGCATTGCCGCGCTGCGGCACGTGCGGGAGCGGAGGCCCGAGGGTGGATTGCACGACGGAGCGAAGGGCGGATCCGTCCACGCCCAGCCCGGGGGTAAGCCCGAACCCGAAACCTGAACCCGAAAGCCGAGCCAGGGTATTCCACGAGGCGGGTAGATGGAAGGGGTGACGGGGAACTTCCTCGGGAAGCCTGGCATAACGAAGATCCCGGCCGCGCCGCGGCGTGCAGCAAGCTGGGCAATATTTTGGAACTTTTTAAACGTTTTAAACCTTGAGTACCTGACCGTGCGCCGTCGCAGCCTTCCGCAGGTCACCGAGGGAACTCGACATTACGCATTATATTGTCGAGTTCGTTTGGTTTTGGTGGCGGCGGGTGGTGGTGGAGGCCTATCGGATGCTCTGGGGCTTCTGTTAGCGAAGCCCGGGCGGATTTGGGCAGAGCATTCGCCCTCGAAACGGCCCGAGGGGCTCGTCCAACTATGCGGGTGCAACCAGGTTCGGTCATGGCGGCCCGTGCCGATTCAACCGCAATGCCACGACTCATCGGCCCGCGGACAGGATGGGTTTGTTCGTGGGGGCGCCCGTTCCAGGTTGTGCCATGACCGAGATCTCAGCCGTTGTCCTGGGCGGGAGCCGTCTGGCGCTACGAAACGGCGCCGGCTGACAAGTCCGGACCGCCGTCAACGGGCCATGGATCGAGCCGTCCATCGGGATCAGTGGGAATCGAGCAGGTTCAAAGCTCCCGGCTGACGGGTTTGCTGCGAACCGGTTGCCGCTGCGCCGCTGCGCCGCGTATCGGCGAACAAAACCAGGACGAGCCGGCCTGGCAAGTACCAGTCTTCACGAAGCGGCCAGTTCCAACGCGGGCTGCTCCGCAAGCGCTGAGCGGCCTGGCGCAGCCTTTATTCATCGCTCCGTGTTCATCGCTCCGTGTTCACCCAGGAGTCTTCACCGTACGTCGACTCCGTCAAGTGCGTGCGGGAGTGCGCGCTCGACCGTCGCAATGAACTAACGAAGTGCGAAGGATGATGCAGATGCGCGCGCAACAGTTGCAAGACTGTTCCTGGGCTGGCAGTGCTTCGGCAGAGGGTCGACCACGGCAGGCAAGCTGGACTGCAGGGAGTGGCCGACTGCCTGAGATCTTCGGGTCGCGGCTGGGGTAGTTGTTCTTGCCTGGACTAGGCAGGGAACCGCTGTTCCTGCCAATAGCCGACCAGTTCAGATAGCGCATTTGACATAATATAGATTATGCGAAGTTCGGGGCCAAGAGACACAGCGTTAAAAAACGCACAAGCCCGAGCTCTCAGAAGTAAAATTGACATTTTTTTGGAAGTAAATTTGTTAGATGTCTCAATCGGCAGCAATCTAACAAATTCGCTTCCAGGTGTATGAATCTTGGAGCGGTCGTTCAGCTTAGAGCAAGCGACGGCATTCTTCAACTGCAGCGCTGCAACGATCGTTGCAGCGGCCCGTGGGATCCGGATAGCTTCGACGTGATGATCCTATTTCCGCGGCCGCTGGTCACTCCGCTTCAGCAGCTTCCGCGTCGGTCTGCCCAGTTTTCTTGGTCCCGAACACAGCCTGGTCCAGTTTGGCCAGGCGTTCCTCCAGCGTGATCGCCCCTTTTGCGCCGTCCAGCTGGGCTTCGAGCGTGGCCTTTTGCTGCCTGAGTTCGGTGCAGAGCCCGGCTAACCGTACGGACTCCTGCTCAGCTTCGGCGGCCCGAGCCCGGCTCTCGGCAAGCTGTGCCTCCAGAACGGCTATACGCGATTCGCTCACCTGTAGTTGATCGACTTTCCGCGCAAGGGTCCGGCCAGCTTCTCTCTCGAGGTGCAATGCCTGCTTACTGGCGGCGAGCTCGGCTACAAGCGCTGCGGCTTCCTTGTTCAACCTGGTCAATTCTTCTTGCTTGATCGACGCCGCCTGCTGTGCCTGCCTCAGTTCGGCCTGCAAACCCTGGACCTGCTGTTCATGGCGTCGGTTTTCCTGCTCGCGCTGCTCCTTGGAAGAGGTTCGATAGTGCTCAAGCGAGTCGCGTGCGTGCCGGTGCTTTTCTTCCAGTGAGGCTTGGTGCCGTTCGGCGTCGGCGAGTCTTTCGCCAAGATCGCGACTGCGCTGTTCCGCAGTGTGCCTGGCACTCTGTTCAAGGCTTAGCTGGTCCTTCAATCCGGCCAGGTCCTCCTCGATCGTGGCCAATTGCCGGGACACGCTCTCCAGCGCTTGACGCGCGTCGACCAGCTGCGATTCCAGCGCGGCCTGGGCATGTTCGTGCGCTCCCTGCAGTTCGGCCATCCGGGCGCGCACTACTTCAACCTCAGTGGCGGCTTCGCCCCGAAGCTGATCCGCAAGCTGGATGACCAAGGCCTGAATGGCCTCGCTAACGCTAGCTTTCTGACCGCCCTCCTCGGCTTCAATCTCCCGCAGATATTTGTGGATCGTTGTCTTGGATCCGGTGTTCCCAAGTGCGGCGCGGACGGCGTCAATGGACGGATGGCGTCCAGCGGAGACCAAAGCGTCACGCGCGCGTTTAACGTCAGAAAAATAGACTCCGGCACGTGCCATAACGCTCTCGATGAAATAACGTACGAAAGTACATACTATCGTCGTATGTACGATACGGACGGAGTTCCGATCTCGAAGAGCCCTTTCGAAGACATTGGATAATCAAGAATTATCTCGTGCGATTCGCTGAAATTGGCCTAAATCTGCGGATCGGCTGTATTCTCGTGGATCATCTCAGACAATGCTGCCCCAAGTTACGGAGCCAATGAAAACCCAGCTGGACGCCCCCATCTTTAAAGCCGACATTAGAGCGATGCCGGAAGCTGCTAGGCTGTTAGGGGAACTCGTCGCCGATCCATCCCGCTTCACCACCCTGCTGGAGTTACAACGCCATCTTCTCCGGCGGATCCGTTCGCGCGAGTGATCTTGCCCCGCTATTCCCGGACACAGCGTGATGCTTAGTTAGCGTCAGTTTCCAGAGACTGACGCGGTCTCTCTTTCCTAAACATGCATGGCGA
>JAQGLR010000362.1 GCA_028292765.1 Massilia sp.
CCGGCTTGGCGTTGACGACTTCGCCAGCACCTTTACCGGTTGCGCCGCCAGCCAGGCCGCCGATCACGGCGCCAGCTGCCATGCCGATCGGGCCGCCAACGGCGCCGATGGTTGCACCGGCAACCGCACCGCCGGCGCCGCCGACACCTTGCGCCAGGTTATGGTCGCGCAGTTCGTCGCCCGGGGTCGGGTTGACGACTTCGCCAGCGCCCTTGCCCGCTGCGCCGCCTGCCAGGCCGCCGACGATGGCGCCTGCAGCCATGCCGATCGGGCCGCCCACGGCGCCGAGTGCGGCACCGGTCGCTGCACCGGCGGTCGCGCCGGTGCCCTTGGCCAGGTTGTGTTCGCTCAGGTCGTCACCGGATTTCGGGTTGACGACTTCGCCCACGCCCTTGCCGGCCATGCCGCCGGTGATACCGCCGATGGCAGCGCCAGCGACGGTACCGATCGGACCGGCTGCGGAACCGATAGCGGCACCAGCCAGTGCACCGCCAACGGCGCCGACGCCGGTGCCGATGATGTGCGAGCCGCCGTGTTCGGTCCACGAACGCTCGATGTGGGCAGCGTCTTCATCCGAACGGGCATTCACGCCCATCAGGATGCCGCCGCCCTTGATGCCTTCTTCATAGTGCACGGCACGCTCTTCCGGGATGCCGGCGCCGATCAGGGCGCCGATCAGGCCACCGGTCAGGCCACCTGCACCGGCGCCGGCCAGGGCCGCTGCCAGGGGACCGGCCACGACCAGGCCAACGCCTGGCAGCACGAGGGTGGTGCCGACGGCGGCGATGCCTGCCAGGACGGCGCCAATGGTGCCGCCGATGCCGGCGCCGATGCCGGCGCCTTCGGCTGCCTTGCTGCCAAGTTCAGTATCGGTGTCGCCGAAGTGGGTCTTGCGGGCGGAATCGGACATCATCAGGTTGACGTCGTCCCTGCTGTAACCACGCTCCGTGACGGTGCCGTAAGCGCGCTCTGCGCTGGCACGGTCCGGGAACAGGCCGGTGACCATACGCGAATTCTGAGTATTGTTGGTGTCGTAGCTCATGATGGATCCCTTTCAAAGGTCGTTATGGCATTCAGGTCTTGCAACATTGGGTTGCCAGTGGTCTAACCATATGCCCGCCGGACATGCTCTTCTGTTCGCTGACGCACCCACCTCAGGACATTCCAAAAAGGCAACTTCTGATTCAAAAAAATGTTTGCGGAACGTCATGCACTGATTCGTCGTCTAACGTTCGTTGCCGCACCGACCCGCTGTGCTGTGGTTCCGTAGACTTTTTCACATGGCCACTGCAATCAATTGGCCTCGGTTAGATTTTTTTTACAATGAGGAGGAATCAAAATGCTATTCATTATCTGGATCGTCGTCGGTGGTATCCTGGGCTGGCTCGCAAGCATGGTCATGAAGACGGATGCTGAGCAAGGTATGATCCTGAACATCGTGGTTGGTATCGTTGGCGCCTTCCTGGGCGGCTGGCTGCTCTCCCCACTGTTTGGTTCCGGCACCATTAATTCGGATGACTTCAGCGTGTCGTCGCTGCTGGTCTCGTTCCTGGGCGCTGTCATCCTGCTGGCTATCGTGAACCTGCTGCGTCGCGGCCGCGTTCGCTAATAAAAAGTTGGTCTGCCCCACATGAACCAACGCTTCCACGCGTTGGTTTTTTTTTGCCCCGGATGTCCCCATGCGTGCCAATACCGTCGCCGTTTCGATTACCACCAGCCTCCTGACGCTCGTCGTCGGTTTTCTTGCGCTCAATTTCATGCCGAGCGAGAAGCAGATCGAGACCCAGCTGATCCGCCAGTACGACGTGCACGACGCCCAGTTCCGGCGTTCGATGGGCGTCCTGCTCGGCCCCCCGATCATCGAGGGCAACCGCGTCGAGGCACTCCTCAACGGCGACCAGATCTTCCCGTCCATGCTTGCCGCCATCCGTGGCGCGCAAAAGAGTATTACCTTTGAAACCTATATTTATTGGTCAGAATCGATCGGCCAGGAATTTTCCGACGCGCTGGCCGAGCGTGCCCGTGCCGGCGTCAAAGTCCACCTGATGCTCGACTTTATCGGCAGCATGAAGATGGACACCGCCGCGATCCAGCGCATGCGCGACGCCGGCGTCCAGGTGCAGCGCTACCACAAGCCGGCCTGGTGGAAGCTCGCGCGCCTGAACAACCGCACCCACCGCAAGCTCCTGGTCGTCGACGGCACCGTCGGCTTCACGGGCGGCGTCGGCATTGCCGACCAGTGGCGCGGCAATGCCCAGAACGAAAAACATTGGCGCGACACCCATTTCCGCATCGAAGGGCCGGTCGTCGGCCAGATGCAGGCGGTCTTCACCGACAACTGGACCAAGGCGACCGGCGTCGTGCTCGATGGCCCGGTGTATTTCCCGCCGCTGAGCGCGCGCGGCACGATGCCGGCCCAGATGTTCTCGAGTTCCCCGACTGGCGGCAGCGCCAGCATGCACTTGATGTATTTGCTGGCGATCACCGCCGCACGCGAGTCGATCGACCTGTCGGCCTCGTATTTCGTGCCCGACGAGCTGGCCATCCGCGCCCTGACTGCCGCCGCCAGGCGCGGCGTGCGGGTACGCATCATCACGCCGGGCACGAAGATCGACGCCGAAATCGTACGCCAGGCCTCGCGCGAACGCTGGGGCCCCCTGCTGGAAGCGGGCGTCCAGATTGCCGAATACCAGCCCTCGATGTACCACGTGAAGGCGCTGATCGTGGACGCGCTGATGGTGTCGGTCGGCTCGACCAACTTCGATAACCGCTCGTTCAGCATCAACGACGAAGCGAATTTGAACGTGCTGGACGCCGATTTCGCACGCGCCCAGGTGGCCGTCTTCGAGGACGACTGGCGCCGTGCGCGCCCGATGACGCTGGCAGCCTGGCGCAACCGGCCGTGGACGGAAAAATGGAGCGGCGAATTCTTTTCGCTGTTCGGTGCCCAGTTGTAAATATCCGAAAAACGCCATGCGGAAATAACGGTTGACGAGCCGACAGAGGATTACGGATACTCTCGGGATGCTCCTACAGAGCCAGACGTATCCGACAACTTTCCTCCTGATCGATCGCGAATGAAAAAGACTCTCCTCTCGCTGGCCATCTTCACCAGCTTCGCCGCACAAGCCGACGAAGGCATGTGGATGCCGCAGCAGCTGCCACAAGTAGCCCAGCAACTGAAGGCCGCCGGCCTCGAACTCGACCCGGCAACGCTGACCAAACTGACCGAATTCCCGATGGGCGCGATCGTGAGCCTGGGCGGCTGCTCGGCTTCGTTCGTGTCGCCGCAGGGCCTGGTTGTCACCAATCACCACTGCGTCTACAACAGCATCGCCGTCAACTCGACCCCGCAGCGCGACCTGCTGGCCAACGGCTTCCTGGCCAAAACCTTCTCCGAAGAAGTGCCGGCTTCGCCTGGCAGCCGCGTGTTCGTGACCGAGGAAGTGGCGAATGTCACCGACCAGATCATCGACGCCAAAGTGGCGAAATTGACCGGCAAGGCGCGCATCGACGCGATCGAAAAGAACCAGAAGGAAATGGTTGCAGCCTGCGAAAAAACGCCGGGCTACCGCTGCACCGTGGCCAGCTATTACGGCGGCCTCGAGTTCTATCGCCTGAAGCAGCTGGAAATCCGCGACGTGCGCCTGGTGCACGCGCCGCCGTCGGGCGTGGGTAAATTCGGTGGCGACACCGACAACTGGATGTGGCCGCGCCACACCGGCGACTACGGTTTCTACCGCGCCTATGTGTCGAAAGACGGCAAGGCCGCCGACTACTCGACCGACAACGTTCCTTACGTACCGAAGCACGTCCTGAAGGTCGCGACCGAAGGCTCGAAGGAAGGCGATTTCATCATGGTCCTCGGCTACCCTGGCCGCACCAACCGCCACCGCCTGCCGTCGGAAGTGCAGTACACCTTCGACTGGAACTACCCTGCTTTCGTGCAAGCCTCGGCTGACGTACTGTCGATCATCGAGCGCGAGACCAAGAACGATCCGGCTGCCAAGCTGAAGTACGCTGGCCAGGTCGCCAACGTCAACAATTACTACAAGAACCGCAAGGGCATGCTGACCTCGTACGAGAACAGCGACTTCCTGGCGCGCAAGACGGCCGAACACAATGCGATGAAGGCCTGGGTCAACTCGGACGCGGCACGCAAGAAGCAATTCGGCGCCGACATCGAGGCCGTCGAAAAGCTGATCGCCGATCGCGACAGCAAGACCAGGCAGGGCTTCTACGCCAGCTACGCCCAGCCGCGTTTCCTGGGCACGGCACGTTCGCTGTACCGCCTGGCCAACGAGCGCACCAAGCCGGACGCACAGCGCAAGTCGGGCTACCAGGAACGCGACATGGCGCGCCTGACCTCGGTCATCACCGGCCAGGACCGCACCTACGACGAAAAGGTCGACAAGGCCCTCGTGCAGCACTTCCTCGCCAAGTACCTGGCCCAGCCAGCCGCCGAGCAGGACGCGTCGTTCAACGCCGCCCTCGGCCTGCGCGCCGGCATGAGCCAGGACGAGATCAAGGCCGCGCTGGACAAGGCCTACGCCGGCTCGACCCTGGCCAACAAGGAAGCGCGCACCGCGTGGCTGAAGAAGTCGCCGGCCGAATTCAAGGCCAGCAACGACAGCTTCATCCGGGCCGCCGTCGCCATGTATGACGCCGACATGAAGGACGAAGCCAAACAGGAAGAACTCGGCGGCAAGATCCAGAAGTCCTACGCTGCCTACATGAAAGCGAAGATCGCCTACATGAACAGCAAGGGCCAGGCCGTCTATCCTGACGCCAACGGCACCCTGCGCGTCACCTTCGGCAAGATCGCCGGCCGCGAGCACGGCGCCGACGGCACCGGTTCGTGGACCGCGTTCACCACCGTCAAGGGCGTGGTCGCGAAGCACACCGGCGAAGGCGAGTTCAACGCTCCAAGCGCCCAGCTCGCGGCGATCAAGGCCAAGGACTTCGGCAAGTATGTCGACCCTGCGCTGAAGACCGTGCCTGTGAACTACCTGGCGACGCTCGACATCACCGGCGGCAACTCGGGTTCGGCAGCGCTGAACAAGCGTGGCGAGCTGATCGTCCTTGCCTTCGACGGCACCCTGGATTCGATCATCTCGGACTGGGACTTCAACGCGGCCAACACCCGCGACATCCAGGTCGACGTGCGTTACATGCTGTGGAACATGAAGCATGTGGACAAGGCGGATAACCTGCTGAAGGAAATGAACGTCCAGTAATGGGCGTTCCATGAATGGGGCGCTGCGGCGCCTCTTCGGAAGCTGAAAAGCCACGCTGCCGAAAGGTGCGTGGCTTTTTTTCGCCTGTAACCGTTCATCAGCACGGCGCTTCCGGGACATACTCATGCATTCGACTGCATATTACCGAGACAGGTTCACGATGAAAACAATCCTTGGCGCCCTCTTTCTGGCTCCGCTGCTCCACGCGATGCCAGCGACGGCGCAACAAAGCGCGCTTGCCTCCTATACGGGGGCCGGAATCGAGCACCACACCGGCAATGGAATCGACATTGCGGCGCTGAATAACAACTCCCTTGCTGGGGGCGTCATCGGCTTTTACACCTTGTTCGACGACAGACAGGAAGTCATCGCGACGGCCTATCTGTTGAACCACGACCCAAAACGGCGGGCGTTCCAGACCTTCGACGAATACAAGGCATTGCGCGACGGGTTTGTTCGTGATTTCACGTCCTGCATGGCGGCGATGAATCACGTGGACAAGCCGGCTTCATAGAAAAATGCCTGGTCGGCGGGACGAATTATTGCTCTTATGGAAACTCCATGGCACGATGAAGCCTTCAAGAAAAGGAGGCAATCGAATGAAGCTGGGAGTGAAAGCAGGTCTCGCACTGTTCATGTGCTTGTTTGTTGGAAGCGCGAGCGCGGCCGGTCCAGCCGCGTCGCAAAACGAGGCCAAACTCGTCGGCGTCTGGCAGGAAGGCATGACGCCGCAGATGGCGGCATGGAATGAAAAACAGCTGGCCATGGCGAAGAAGGCGGGTTTGTTCGGCGCGGTTACCCAATTCAACCCCGATCACACCTTTGTCGTCTACCCGCCATGCGGCGCAAAACGCGACGAGCTGCGCAAGGCCGGCCTCGAGTCGATCAAGGGGACCTGGGAATTGACTGAAGCGGGCGGCTTGATCTCGCAGGTCGATGTCAATGGCAGGTCGATGAAGATCGAAAACAAGGTGACGTGGCAGGATGGCCAGATGTTCATGCTGAACAAGAACGGCAGCGTGGCACAAAAGGCCGGCCGTTACGCGGGGCCGCTTCCGCCAGGCTGCTGATCAGGCGTTCCTCTTCTGACCAGGCCAAAAAAAACGCCGCGTCAAGCGCGGCGTTCTCGAACTTCAATCGGCCACTCAGGCCTTCTTGTTCAGCCTGCTATGCCGCACGCTGTACAGGAAATAGGTCGCCACCGCCGCCGCCATCCAGAGGATGAACACGCGGTAGGTCGCCAGCGGCAGGTCTTTCATGATGTACAGGCAGGCGAGGATCGACAGGCCCGGGATGACGTACGGCCCGAAGGGCACGCGGAAACCGACTTCGGCATTCGGCCCCTGCTTGGCGCGGATCACCGGCACCGCGATCGACACCACGATAAAGGCCGTCAGCGTACCCATGCTGACCATGTCCCAGAGGAAGGTCGAGTCGACCAGGCCGGCGATCAGGCCCACCACCACGCAGACGATGACGGTGTTCGATACCGGTGCGCCGGTGCGCGGGTTCACCTTCTGGAAGGTCTTCGGGATCAGGCCGTCGCGGCTGATGGCATACAGGATGCGCGTCTGGCCGTAGATCGTCACCAGCGTCACCGAGAACACCGACACCACGGCGCCGGCCGACAGCACCAGCGCCGGCCAGGCCTGGCCGGTGACGTTTTGCAGGATCACCGACAGGCCAGCCTCTTGCCCTTCGAACAGGTGCGCCGGCTGCGCGCCCATCGCCGCCAGGGCGACCAGCATGTAGAACACGGTGACGATGACCAGCGCCGCCAGGATGCCGATCGGCACGTTGCGGCGCGGATCCTTGACTTCCTCGCCGGCGGTGGCGATGGTATCGAGGCCGATGAACGAGAAGAACACGGTGCCGGCGGCGGCCGTGACGCCGGCCATGCCCGCAAAGCCCTTGCTGTCATCGGTATTGAAGAAGGGCGTGAAGTTATTCGCATCGAAACCGGACAACGCGATCGCGGCAAAAAAGGCCAGGATCGCCAGTTTAATGACCACCATGACCGCGTTCGTCGTCGCCGATTCCTTGGCGCCGCGCACCAGCAGGATGCAGCACATGATGATCAATAACACCGGCGGCAGGTTGAAGTTCCCCGATTGCACGCTCAGGTTGCTGTGGTCCGACACGAACATCGGCGAGCGCAGGTGGGCGGGAATTTCCCATCCAAAGGCGTTTTGCAGGAAATTGTTCAGGTAATCGGACCAGCCGATCGCGACCGCGCTGCCGGCCAGCCCGTATTCGAGCAGCAGGCAGGCGGCGACGATGAAGGCGGCGAATTCGCCGACGGTGGCGTAGGCGAACGAATACGAGGAGCCCGAGGCGGGCACGCGCCCGGCCAGTTCGGCGTAGCACAAGGCGGTGAGGCCGGCGGTGATCGCCGCGATCAGGAACGACAGGATCACGGCCGGGCCGGCCTTTGGCACGGCTTCGACCATCGTGAAGAAGATCCCGGTGCCGACGGTGGCGCCGACGCCGATCATCGTCAGCGGGAACAGGCCCAGCGAACGGGTCAGGCCGCCGTGGACCTGGCTGTCTTCATGCGCCCGTTCAGCCGATTTGGTACGAAACAGCTTTTGGCCCAGTGTCAGATTCACGGAGGTGTCCTTTGATCGCGCTTTATAGAGAAATGGCTGGGCAGAATGGTTGACCAAACGCGCAGCCAAAGTTCGCGATTATAGGGCGGTTCGGGGCAGTTCGGCTGTTGTTGAGAAAATACTTTCGCTCAATATGGATGATGTGCGCGCGACTGGTCGCGGCCTTCGGATACGCGAAACGCACGTACCGCGTGGGCACGGGGTGCCCACGCCGGCCGCGCCCACCCTACAAAATCTTTAACGTTGACCCAAGCGCGTATCGCCGAACAGGTGCTTGTACTGGTGCGGCTGCGAGCGCCAGTATTGCGGCGGGGCGTCCACCTGCGCGCCGAGTTCGGCGGCGGCGTGCCAGGGCCAGCGCGGGTCGTACAGCATCGCGCGCGCCAGGGCGACCATGTCGGCCTGGCCGGATTGCAGGATGTGCTCGGCCTGCTGCGGCTCGGTGATCAGGCCGACGCCGATCGTCGGCATGGTCGTCTCGCGCTTGATGCGCTCCGCGAATGCGATCTGGTAGCCGGCGCCGACCGGGATCTTCTGCGCCGGCGACAGGCCGCCGCTCGACACGTGCATGAAGTGGCAGCCGAGCTGCTCCAGCTCGCGGGCAAAGCGCACGCTCTGCTCGACCTCCCAGCCGCCCTCGACCCAGTCGGTCGCCGAAATGCGCATGCCGACGCTCATCGACGACGGCAGCGCGGCGCGCACGGCAGCGAACACCTCGAGCGGGAAGCGCATGCGGTTCTCGAGCGAGCCGCCGTAACCGTCCTCGCGCCGGTTCGAAATCGGCGACAGGAACTGGTGCAGCAGGTAGCCGTGGGCGCCGTGCAGTTCGATCGCGTCCAGGCCCAGTTCCTGCGCACGCACGGCGGCGTCCACGAAACCCTGCTTGATGCGCTGCAGGCCATCGGCGTCCAGCGCCAGCGGCACGGTCTCGCCTTCGGCGTGCGCCACGGCGGACGGCGCCACGGTCTGCCAGCCGCGCGGCTCGTCGGGCCTGATGCTGGCGCCGCCCAGCCAGGGCGCGGCGCTCGACGCCTTGCGGCCGGCGTGCGCGAGTTGTACCGCGACCTTGATCGGCGAATGACGGCGGATCGCGGCGATGATGGGCTTCAGGGAGTCGAGGTGGGCATCGGACCACAGGCCGAGGTCGTCGGGCGAGATGCGGCCCTCGGCGGTGACGGCGGTGGCCTCGATGATCAGGAGAGAAGCGCCGGACATGGCCAGTTGGCCGAGGTGGATCATGTGCCAGTCGGTGGCATGGCCTTCATCGGCCGAGTACTGGCACATGGGCGCGATGGCGATGCGGTTCGACAGCGCCAGCGGGCCGAGTTGGTAGGGGGTAAACAGTATGCTCATGAAGCGGCTCCGGTTCTTGTTCGAGCAGCAAAGTCTAGCGGACATGGGAAGATTGTGCAGGTGCAAGGGAAAGCGAGACCCACCGGAATGGCGGCGACGCGGCACGAAAAAAAGCCGCGGACTCCCGCGGCTTCGGTACTTCCATTCACACCATCACGTCACGCGCACCACCATCAACCCGGCACGCAATCCGACGCGCACGTCGGGATTCGGAAACACCACCATCTCCTCTTCATGGAACACGGTGTACACCGTCTCGCCATCGGTGGCGATCACGTCGCCGCGCTTGAGCGAGGCGAAGTTCGGCGTTTCGCGGGAAAAGCCCATCCTGAAATCATCGGATGATTTAATGATCTCCTGCGCCACCTTGAACACATGCGGCTCGGTCCTGACGCCCGCATGCACACCGCGCAGCAGGCCATCGAGCGCGTTTGAAGCGTCGACAAACTGGGCCATGTTGTTCTGCCCCAGCGTGCCGACCCGCCCCAGCTCCACGGTGCTGCCTGCGGCGCCATGGTGCTCGGCCGAATAATAGCTGTAGGTGCCGGCCGATTTCGGGTTCATGACGATCGCGCCGATCGCCGCCTGCCCCAGCCAGTCGAACAGCATCGCCCGGGCTTCGTCGGCGAGCAGGTCCGGCACGATCGCGAACATCGGGTAGTGCGAGGCGCGGATCGCCGTGTGCAGGTCGAGGTGCCAGCGCACCGGTCCCGTGCCTTCAAAAAAGGCATCGGTGGCCGCGATCAGCTCGTCGGCCCGCGCGCTTTCCGCGGTGCCGGCCAGCGTGCCCCGTTCGGGCCTGAACATGCGGTTCAGGTCCGCGTCGATGAAGCGCTTGCCGGCGGCGATGGCGTCGATGTTGCCGACGCAGAGCATCAGGTCCACCAGCAAAGCCCCAGGATTGCGCGACAGCGCCTCGATCACGTGCGCGACCATTTCGATCGGCCCGGTCTCGTCGCCATGCACGCCCACCGACAGCAGCACGGCCGGGCGTGAAATATCCGGCTGCGCGCCCTGCACCGTCAGGATGCCTTTATAGGGCATCCCGACCACGAACCCGGCATCGCTGAAGCGCTGCGCGACCGTGCCGAAATCGGCTTCGGCCAGCGCGCGCACCGCCTCGGGCACCACGGAAATCAGGGGTGCGCTCATTGCTTAAGCCGCCAGCCGCTCGGGGTTCGAGCCTTCCGACAGCGACCAGACGTCCAGCATTGCCTGTTCGAGGTCGGTAATCGGCGCGTAACCGGTGAGGCCCATTTCCGCGGTGACGGTATTCACCGCCGCCAGCGCGTCGCTGCTGCCGGCACGCTCGATCACCTGCAGCAGCAGGCGCTGCTGGGTGCGGCGCAGTGCCTGCATCGCGTAGTTGCGCAGCTGTTCCTGCGACTTGCTCTGCGGCGGCAGTTTCAGGCCACGCTCGAGCGTGTCGATGCCGGCGCGCTCGCGCAGCGCCATGCCGACCTGCAGGAACTGGGCCAGCGACATGCCCGCTGGTCTCTGCACCGACACCGCGGCGAACAGGAAGGTGGCCAGCGACTCGATGGTCTCGACCGACTTCCAGGCCTGCACGAAGAGCGCGTTCAGGCCCGCATGGCCGTCCGCTTCCGACTTGGCCGGCATCAGCTGGCGGAGTTGATCGCCATTCGCGAACAGCGACTTCAATTCCTCCATGCCGTCGGCGCCCTGCGGCAGCGACAGCACGCCTTCGATCACGGCGCGCAGCAGCGCACGGGTGCGCGCATCGACCGCGATCGACACTTCACGCGGCACGCTCAGGGCTTCGGCGTCGAGCGCGTCGAACACCGGCGCCAGGTTCAGCGCCGACCAGGCGCGGCCCCAGGCCTTGACGACTTCCGCTTCGTCGATACGGTGCTCGCTTGCCAGGTCGCGAATCATCAGCGGGCCGCAGCGGTTGACCGCTTCGTTGACCAGCACGGTGGCCAGGATGGCGTTGGCCAGCGGGTGATCCAGCGGGTCGCGGGTGGCAACCAGTTGCGCCGGGAAATAGGGGCGCAGCACGGTTCCGGCCCATGGCTCCTCAAGCAGAGGCAGGCCGGCCAGGATGCGCTTGAAGCGGTTCTTGACGTTGGCGATCACGACTGCCAGTTCAGGAGCGCTCAAGCCCATGCCCAGGGCTTTCCTGCGTTGCAGTTCGGAGTCCAGCGGCAGCTGTTCCAGCTCGCGCGCTACCGCGCCTTCGCTTTCCAGGCTGGTGATCAGGGCAGCGTAGCTGTCCACGACCGAAGCGTTCGCCTGGGCCTGCACTTCGCGCGTCAGCAGGTGGGTCTGCTGCGTGTTGTCGCGCAGGACCAGGGTCTCGACGTCGCCGGTCATGTCGTTCAGGACGCGGTTGCGGTCTTCTTCCGACAGCTTGCCGGCGTTGACTTCGGTGTCGAGCCAGATCTTGATGTTCACTTCATGGTCGGAGCAATCCACGCCGGCCGAGTTGTCGATCGCATCGGTGAAGATGCGGCCGCCGCTGAGTGCGAACTCGATACGGCCGGCCTGGGTCGCGCCCAGGTTGCCTCCTTCGGACACCACCTTGCAGCGCAGTTCGTTGCCGTTGACGCGGATGCGGTCGTTGGCGCGGTCCTTCACCTGGGCGTGGGTTTCGCCCGACGACTTGATGTAGGTGCCGATGCCGCCGTTGTAGAACAGGTCGACCGGCGCCAGCAGGATGCGGTGCATCAGGTCTTCCGGCG
>JAQGLR010000376.1 GCA_028292765.1 Massilia sp.
TCGCTCGACGTGTCGCTCGCCGACTACCAGGAAATGCTGTTCGAAGGCGGCGGCCACCAGCTCGTGTATTACGAAGACTTCCATGACGACGACGGCAACGACAGCTTCCTCGACCGTTACGCGGTCGTCGACGACGACCCGCTGCGCGCGCTGCTCGACACCGACTTCCGCCAGGCCGTGATCGCCGCCATCGACGGCTTGCCGCCGCGCGAGAAGATCCTGATGGGCCTGTATTACGAAGAAGAACTGAACCTGAAGGAGATCGGCGCCGTGCTCGGCGTGTCCGAATCGCGCGTGTCGCAACTGCACACGCAAGCCGTTGCCCGTTTGCGTGCTTCGCTCAAGGAAAAGTTGTGGACTTCGCCAGCCTGATCGGGCTGGCGCTGGCGATCGCCGGCCTTTTCGTCGGGCATACGCTCGACGGCGGCCGGTTTGCGTCGCTGTTCCAGCCGGCCGCGTTCGCGATCGTGGTGGTCGGCACCTTCGGGGCGGTGCTGCTGCAGTCCGAGGCGCGCACCTTCAGGCGCGGCATGCACATGCTGCGCTGGGTCTTCGTCCCGCCGAAAGATACGCGCCAGCCGCGCTCGCGCGAGATCGCCCTGTGGAGCATGACCGTGCGCCGCGACGGCCTGCTTTCGCTCGAGCAGTTCATGCGCTCGGGGGACCCGATCGTCGAAAAGGGCCTGCGGCTGGTGGTCGACGGCGTCCATCCCGACAAGATCCGCGGCTTGCTGGAATCCGAGATCACGGCCTTCGAGTTCGCCGAGCGCCAGGCGGCGCGCATCTGGGAAGCCGCTGCCGGCTATGCGCCGACCATCGGCATCCTGGGCGCGGTGCTGGGCCTGATCCACGTGATGGAAAACCTGTCCGACCCGTCGCGCCTCGGTTCCGGCATCGCGGTGGCCTTTGTCTCGACCGTGTACGGCGTCGGGCTGGCGAATCTGTTCTTCCTCCCGGTCGGCAACAAGCTGAAAGCCATCGTGTCGGACCAGGTGGTGCAGTACGAAATCCTGCTCGAAGTGTTCCACGACCTGGCGAGCGGCAACCATACGCGCCTGGTCGAGGAGCGCGTGGCCAGCCTGCTGGCGCGGCGCTAATGGAGCAATACTAAGTGGCGCGCAAGAAGTACGAGGATGCACATGGAGGCGGCGAACAGCAGGATCGCTGGCTGATCTCCTACGCCGACTTCATCACGCTGCTGTTTGCCTTCTTCGTCGTGATGTACGCGATTTCCGTCGTCAACACCGGCAAGTACCGGGCGCTCTCGGATGCCCTCGGCGACGCCTTTGGCGGCCGGCCGGAAACGCCGCAGGCCAGCTCCACCATCGAAACGCTTCCCCTCACCAACCTGATCGCACGCAAGCGCGCGGAGGCGGCGCGCCGCGAGCGCGAACGCCTGAACACGCTGGCGCGCCAGCTGAATGCCTCGCTGGCGCCGCTGGCCAAGGATGGCAAGGTGCGCATCACGCAGACCGGGCAGGGCGTCAAGGTCGACATCAACGCCAGCGTGCTGTTCCAGGAAGGGCGGGCCGCCCTGGGGCCGGAGGCGCGTGCGACGCTCGGGACGGTGGCGGGGCTCCTGAAGAACGACGCGCACGCGATCCAGGTCGAGGGCCATACCGACAACTTGCCGATCGCCAATCCGGCGTATCCGTCGAACTGGGAACTATCAAGCGTGCGCGCAAGCAGCGTGGTGCGCCTGTTTATCGAGGGCGGGATCGCGCCGGGTCGCCTGACGGCCATGGGGCACGGCGCCAACTTGCCGGTCGCGCCGAATACGGACGAGGCGGGCAGGGCGCGTAACCGGCGGGTGGCGGTGACGATTCTTGCGTCGGTGCCGGAGGGCGCGGGCAAGGCGCCGCGCCCGTGAAATATTAGCTCGTCATTCCCGGTCCGCCCTACGAACCCTTGGCTTTTGGCGGCGCCGCCCGCACAATGCGTTACACAACCATACGGAGTTGATAATGCATCGCAGACCCTTCCTTCTGGCCGCACTGTTTGGTGCGGCGAGCCTCTTGCCCGCGCTGGCGGGCGCCGCCGGAGAACCGACCGTGGACGTCAAGCACAGCATCGACATCGAAACACCGGCTGGCCGCGTGCTGGTGCAGCTCACTGTGATCAACCAGGGACGCGGCACGGTATGGATTCCGCGCGAAATCCTGGCGGAGAAGGAGCTGACGGGGCGCCGTTTCGACATCCGCGACTTCAGCAACAGGCCGGTCGATTACACGGGGAAGATGGTCAAGCGCGCGGCGCTGACGGCGGCGGACTACCAGGCCCTGGAGCCGGGCAAGATGTTGATGAACACGATCGATATCACGCAGACCTACGCGTTCAAAAAGGGCCGGCACAGCTACAACATCGGCTATACCGGCCCGGTGCTGGCGGATATCAGGAAGCTCGAGGCGCTGACGGAGTTTCCCGCCAGGCCAGTCTCGTTCGTGTATACCGGCCGCTGATGGTTTCCCATAACGGCCGCTGAGCTTCGCTTAGTTCAGCGCCGGGGTGTTTTCGGCGAAATACTCGTGGTTGCCGGCATTCGCCACGGCCGCGTTCGGATCGCTGATGGCCAGGCTGGCCGCGCCGCTCTGGCCGTAGACGTTGTCGTCGGTGCCGGTCAGCGGCGCGGTCCAGAACGCGCGGCAGACGTAGATCTTGTACGGCTGGGTCGGGTACACGTAGGCGTAGTAGCTCTGCTTGCAGCCGCAGTCGACGACGACGTTCTTGTTGTCGAAACCATCCTTGATCGCCGTGAAGTTCGCCTTGACCCTGGCCTGGCGGGTCGAGGTGACGGTGCCGAACTACTTGGTGTAGCGCGGGCCCATGCTGGTCTTGGCCATGTAGGTGACCGAGCTGTTGCTCATCGTCTTGGCGGCCGAGATCGCCGACGCGACCGTGCTCTGCTGCGAGGCGGTGCAGTTGGTGTAGCTCAGGCCCATCGGCGCCGGCATGGTGCCGCCGTCGCCGCGCTTGAGCGCCTCCAGGATCGGCGAATTCGCGCCGCGCGGCAGGCGGCCGTCGATGTAGAGCGATGCCGTTTCCGACTCGAGCTGGCCGATGTCGCTGGCTGCCGCTGCCGCGTTGATGTCGCCGCCGATGCGGCTCTTGCCCAGGAACAGGTCTGGCGAGGCGGCGCGGTAGCGGATCGCGTAGTCGCCCGTCACGCTCAGGTCGTACAGGGCCGACAGCTCGACCTTGACCGTGTGCGAGGCACCCGGCTTCAGCAGGTAATAGTCGGCCTGGGTCGGCCGGGCGCGCTTGATCAGGGCGCCGGTGTAGGGGATTTTCGCGCCGTCGCGGGTGATGTCGAACAGCGGGGCCGACAGGCCTTCGAACGGCGTGCGCCACTTCGATACATACTGCGGAGAAGACGAGGTGTTGGTCAGGGTGACGTTGACGTGCACGTCTTCGCTCGCGCCGAGCGCCGCCTTTTCGGGCACGACCGTGACTCTCACACCGTTCGACCCTGCCTGTGCGCCGATTGCCACGCCCAGGACTGCGATACCGAATGCCGACTTCAGGATGCTGTTCCAGCTCATGTGTCTTCTCCGTTGTAGGTGTTGTCGTGGCCATGTCGGCCATTCTTGGTTTGAGAAAACATAACACTCGTGCATTTTCTTCAATCGTGCGCTGGATTTCAGCGAGCAAGCGTGCTAACGCAGGTGTACCCAACTAAGTACTCAGTTCAGCGGCGGCGAATTCTCCCCGAAATACTCGTGCGAGTCGGCGTTGTTGACGGCGCGTTGCGGCGCCGTGCGCGCCATGTCGGCCGCGCCCGACTGCCCGTACACGTGGTCGTCGGTGCCGGCGACGATGTCGAAGTGGCTCAGCTCGTGCAGCAGGGTGCCGCCCATCGAATCGGTGCCCGTCAGGGCCGCCGTCCAGAACGCCTTGCAGACGTAGATCGTGTAGGGCTGGGCCGGGTAAACGTGGGCAAAATAATCCTCGTCGCAGCCGCAGTCCACCTTCACCGGCTTGCTCTCGAAGGCGTCCTTGATGGCCGCGAAGTTTTTCGTCACGACCCCCTGGCGCGCGCCATCGAGCGCGCCGAACCAGTTGATGTAACGCTGGGCCTGTTCCTTGCCGCTCGTGAGGTAGGCCAGCCCGCCTGCCGCCATCCCGCTGCCGGCCGCCATGGCGCCGGCAATCGTTTCCTGCTGGGCGTTCGAACATTGGGCGTAGCTCAGGCCGCTGCCCGTCGGTGCCGCCAGGGCGGGGGCGGCGACACCGCGCGGCAGGCGGCCCTCGATCCAGATGGAAGCGGTGTTCGAGCGCATCGTGTTGCCGTTGTCGGTCCTGGCCACGCTTGGCAGGGCGGGGACGCGGTAGCGGACCGAATAGGCGCCGGTGACGGCCATGTCGTAGGTGCTCGATAATTCGACGTGGGCGCTGCGGCTTTCGCCGGGAGCCAGCCGGATATGGTCGGCTTCGACAGGGGCGGCGCGCTTGACCTTGCGGCCGAGGTAGCGCACCGGCTGGCCGTCGCGGGTGATGTCGAACAGCGCGGCTTGCGGCGCCACGAAGGGCGTGCGCCATGTCAGCAGGCGTTCAAGCGTGCCGCCGGTGTTCGTCAAGGTCACCGTGACCAGCACCTCGTCGCGCTTGCCGAGCGCGGCGCGCTCGGGGGTGATGGTGACGGCGATGTCGCCGGCAGCGTGGCTGGAAAGGGTGGTGGCCAGCAGCAGGGTGCAGGCGGCGATGCGGGTGGGGGTGCGGTGCATGGATTCCTCCGTCGGGTGATGACTGAGGAATACTTTGGGCGTGTTATTAACCGATGAGCTTGCGCGGCAGCAAAGGTATGTTGAGCTTGTTTTTCGTTGGGTGGACTCCTGAGTCCACCCTGCGAACCCAAGCCGCAAAACAACAACGGCCGCATCAGCGGCCGTCATCCATTCAACAAAGGTAAAACTCAGCCCGCCACAAACCGCTGCGACGGCCCGCTGCCGAAGGTTTGCCCCTTCGCGCCATACAAGGCCGGGCCGGCATCGCCAGCCGGGGTGCGCAAGGCATTGAGCACGGTCTGGTTATGCGCCATCTGGCGGTTGATCAGCATGCCGTTCACGCGGTTCAGTTCTTTCGCTACGGCGGTCTGCGCCAGCAATTGCGTCCAGGTGGAACGCGCCGCCTCGCCGCCGAGTGCCGCCAGCCACGGTTCCATGCCCGCTTCCGAACCGGGGAAGCCGGCGCCGGCGAGCGCCGCGTGGCGTTCACGCGACAATTGCGCCAACTCCTGCACCAGCGCCACCTTGCGTGGGGTCAGTTGCGCCAGTCCGTCCGCAGCGGCCGCCACCAGGAACTGCTGTTCCTGCTTCATCAGTTCCACCAGCGCTTGAATACGCTCGTGTTCGGGAGTGAGGGTCGTGCCTGGACTGGTCATGGAAGTTTATCGGTTGCGTGAGTGGAGCAGGTCGCGCACGGTATCGAGCAAGCCGTCCGCGATCCTTTCTGAATTAACCTGGAACTGCCCATCGGCAATCGCCAGCTTGATACGTTCAACTTTCTTGGCATCGAACACCTGGCTTGTGCTCGAGGTGCCGCCAGCCGACGACAGGCGCACGCTGTCGGTCTGGGCCTGGCTCGGGGCGGCCGTTGCCGCGGCCTTTTCGGCCTGGCGGGCATTCGCTGCCGTGGTGTTCGACGGCTGTTGGGCCTGCGGGCCTTTGAGGGTATCGTTAATTTTCACAGCACTATCCTTCTCTGTTCGGAGCAGGAACTCCGGGATCTGCAGTCTGTAACGGCGGCTCGCCGACAAACTTTAGCGCGGATCGTTAAATAGAGAAGTTATTTAGAAGTTTATTTAAAGTGCCACTTCAACAATGCCGCCAGTCCTCGCCGTGCCGCTGATAATCGCCCCGCGCGGCGTGCGCACCTGCACCACCTGACCCTCGCCGGCGTTGCCGATCGCCTTGCCTTCGCCCGAGACCGAGAAGTTTTCTCCACGAGAAATAATGCGCACGGCCTGGTTCTGCTGCACCACGGGGCGGCTTCGCAGCGAATCGAGCCGCAGCGGCGTACCGGCCGGCAGCGACACGGTTGGCGTGCGGCCGATGGCCTGCGCCATGTCGGTGACGATCCCGTTCGGCATGGCGGCGATGTCGCCCTGCATGATGGCGAGCTGGCCGGCGTCGATCGCCTGGCCTTGCGCCAGCGGCACGGCGGCCGTGACGTAATCGGCCAGCACGCTGACCTGCGCCTGCAGGAACATCGTCCACACGGGCGCCGTGCAGCGCACGCCGACCGTGGTCTTGCCCCAGGGACGGGCGCCCGGCTGCTGGAAGGCTTCCGGCGCCGGGCAGGCGGCCAGCGACAGGCGCGGGTCGACCGCGCCGATCTTCACCGTCACCTTGCCCGGCAGCCCGGCGCTTTGCGTTTGCAGGAACTGCTCGGCCAGCTTGCGCAGCGCGGCGCCGTCCTGGCGTGCGTTTGCCGTGGACTGGGCCGCCTGGGCTGCCGACGCGAGCGCCAGCGGCGCGGCCAGCACGAGGGCGGCGAATAGCTTGAAATGCTTGAAATGCTTGAAATGCTTGAAATGCTTGAAATGCTTGAGCATGGCGGGAAAGCCCTTTCGTAATGACTGCCATCTTAGCGGGTTGATGCCGCAGTGAAACTTTGAATAGCCGGGGTTTGGCACGCCTGATCAATCGATGGGCCGGTGTTGCTCAAACGTATGATTCACGCTGTCCCAACAAGAAATCAGCCCGGAGGCGGCATGATCGGCAAACTCGACAATTACTTACGCTTCAATGAAACGGCGCTCTCGCTGAGGGCGCAGCGCCAGGAACTCATCGCGTCCAACATCGCCAACGCCGACACCCCGCATTTCAAGGCGCGCGACATCGATTTCGCCAGCGCCATGCAGGGCGCGCTGGCGAAAGCGGCCGCTTCGGGAACAGGCGTGGGCGCCACCGGGGCAGGGCAGCTCGCCGCCACCAGCAAGTCGCACATCCAGGCTGGCGCCGACGGCCAAGCCCTGCCCGACGGCACGCCGGTGCTGTACCGCGGCGTTGTGCAGGGCGCTGTCGACGGCAACACGGTCGATATGGATGTCGAGCGTAACCAGTTCGCCGACAACGCGCTGCGCTACGAGGCGGGCATCACGATGATCAACCACCAGATCCGCGGCCTGATGGCGGCGATCCAGAACGGTCAATAAGTCAGGTCACCATCATGTCGCTATTTAATATCTTCAACGTCTCCGGTTCGGCCATGAGCGCCCAGGCCCAGCGCCTGAACACCGTCGCCAGCAACCTCGCCAACGTCGACAGCGCCACCTCGAGTACCGGCGAAGCCTACCGCGCCAAGCAGGTCGTCTTCGAAGCCGTGCCGATGGCCACCGGCGGCACTGGCGTCAAGGTGCGCGAAGTGGTCGAGGACGCGTCCCCCATGAAGCAGGTCTACGACCCGAAGCACCCGATGGCCGACGAAAAGGGCTATGTGACGATGCCGAACGTGAACCCGGTGGACGAGATGGTGAACATGCTGTCGGCCTCGCGCGCCTACCAGAACAACGTCGAAACGATGAATGCGGCGAAAAGCATGCTGCTCAAAACCCTGACCCTGGGTCAGTAAGACTAACTAAAGGCATTCCATGTCCACCGTAACTTCCGCCGGCACGTCGATCAACGACCTGATGTCGACCATGAACAAGAAGCCGGCCACTGCGACCGACAGCGTGCAGGCCGACACCGACAAGTTCATGACCTTGCTCGTCACGCAACTGAAGAACCAGGACCCGCTGAACCCGCTCGACAACGCCCAGGTGACGAGCCAGCTGGCCCAGCTGCAGACCGTCACCGGCGTGAACAAGCTGAACGAAACGCTGGAATCGCTGAAGTCGAGCTACCAGTCGACCGAGGCGATGTCGGCCACCAACCTGATCGGGCACGGCGTGCTCATCGAGGGCAATCACCTGACCTTGAGCGGCGGGAAATCCGTGTTTGGCGTGGAACTCCCCACGCCTGCCGACAACGTGCAGGTGATCGTCACCGATCCGCGCACCGGCAAGGACGTGGCCACGATCGACCTCGGCGCGAGCGAGGCGGGTGCGCTGCCGCTGGCCTGGGACGGCAGCAGCGACGGCATCGATGCCGCAATGCTGGCCGACGGCAAGTACAGCTTCCGCGTCGTCGCCAACCGCGGCGGCCAGCCGCTGACCGACGTGAAAGCCTTGACGCTCGATACGGTCGCCAGCGTCAGCACGAATTCGAAGGACGGCGTGAAGCTGAACCTCGCGGGCAAGGGTGCGATCACTCTCGCCGACATCAAACAAGTCCTGTAAAAGCTCTTTAGGAGAATCACATGTCCTTCCAACAAGGCCTCAGCGGCTTGAACGGCGCAGCGAAATCGCTGGACGTCATCGGTAACAACATCGCCAACGCCAGCACGGTCGGCTTCAAGGGTTCGCAGGCGCAATTCGCCGACGTGTACGCCAACTCGCTGAACGGCGCCGGCGGCGTGACGGCCGGTATCGGCGTCAAGGTGGCGAACATCGCCCAGCAGTTCACCCAGGGCAATATCGAATCGTCGAACAACTCGCTCGACATCGCCATCAACGGCCAGGGCTTCTTCCGTACCGAGACTTCGGGCATGGTGCAATACTCGCGCAATGGCCAGTTCTCGCTCGACAAGGACGGCTTCATGGTCAACGCGCAAGGCGCGAAGCTGACCGGCTATGGCGTCGACGTCGCCGGCCAGGTGCTGGCCGGCGCACCGAATCCGGTGCAGATCAGCGCGACCGACCTGAAGCCGGTCTCGACCACCAAGGTCGGCATCGAAATGAACCTCGATTCGCGTGAGGCGGCGCCCATCGTGAATCCCTTCGACGCCCGCGACCCGAACAGCTATAACAAGCAGACGCCGGTGGACGTGTACGACACGCTCGGCAACCCGCACGTGCTGTCGACCTTCTACGTGAAGAACGGCTCGGGCACCTGGGATGTCTACGCGGCCAACGACGGCACCGAAATCACGAACCTGAAAGTGGCCCAGGCGGCGCAAGGCGAGACCGCCGAATTTGCAGCCGTGAACGCGGCGCGTGCCGAATGGGATGCGGCAACCAAGGCGGTTCCGCCGGTGGCGAGCACGATCTCGGCGGCGCTGGCGAAGTATGCCGACGCGGCCTCCAGCATGGTCGCCGCCGCGGCGGGCACCGCCGGCGCCAATGCGGCCGAGCAGGCGGCAATCGTCGCCGCCGGCGGCGACGCGGCGCGCGTGGCCGGCTACTCGGCGGACCAGGTCGACAAGGCGATCGCCGCTGCGGTCAGGGTGACGGCGGTGCCGGTCGGCACGCTGCGCTTCGACGAAAACGGCGCACTGAATGCGGTGACGACGTCCAACGGCGGCAAGTTCAGTGTCGCACTGCCGATCTTCCCGTCCACCGGTTCCGATCCGACCCAGAAAATGGAAATCGCATTCACCGGCACCACCCAGTACGGCACCTCGACCAGCGACAAGAAGTTGTCCCAGGACGGCTACACGGCGGGCAACCTGCAGCGCTTCTCGATCGGCGAAGAGGGCATCATCCTCGGCCAGTACAGCAACGGGCAGGCAAAGCCGCTGGGGCAGGTGGTGCTGGCGAACTTCGCCAACCCGAATGGCCTGGAGCCGCTCGGCAACAACGCCTGGGCCGAGTCGGCCGATTCGGGCACGCCGCTGGTCGGTGTCCCGGATTCGGGCAGCTTCGGCGTGCTGCAGTCGTCGGCGGTGGAAACCTCGAACGTCGATTTGACGGCGGAACTGGTCAACATGATTACGGCCCAGCGCGTGTACCAGGCGAATGCGCAGACGATCAAGACGCAGGATTCGGTGTTGCAGACGCTGGTCAACCTGCGTTAATCGGTCGGGGTGATTGAGGCCAGTGGCCTCAATCACGGGTTCACCGGGCGGCTCCGCCGCTCACGCGTTCAACGAAAAACTGCGCACCACGGCACTAAAACTGCACCCCGGCACGACAAGGAAAACCATGGACCGCCTGATCTACACCGCCGCCTCCGGCGCCAAGCACATCCTCGAGCAGCAAGCCACGACCTCGAACAACCTGGCGAACCTGAACACGACGGGTTTCCGCGCCCAGCTCGACACCTTCCGCGCCGTGCCGGTGCAAAGCGAAGGCCTGCCGACGCGCAGCTTCGTGGTCAACAACACCGTCGGCGCCGACTTCTCGGCCGGCCCGCTGCAACTGACCGGCCGCGACCTCGACGTCGCCATCAAGGGCCCGGGCTGGATCGCCGTGCAAAACCCGGACGGCAGCGAAGCCTACACCCGCAACGGCGCCCTCCAGATGAGCCCGAACGGCGTGCTGACCACCACCACCGGCGCCACCATCGCGGGCGAGGGCGGCCCGATCACGATCCCGCCGGATGTGACGGTGACGGTCGGCGGCGACGGCACCATCTCCACGGTGTCCAACGCTGAACGTCCCGCAGCGCCGGTCATCCTCGGCCGCATGAAGCTGGTGAATCCGCCGGAAAAAGACCTGGTGCGCGGCGACGACGGCCTGTTCCGGTTAAAGGATGGCGCGGCCGCGCAGGCGGACCCGGCTATACGCGTGGCAGGCGGCGCGCTCGAGGGCAGCAACGTCAATGCGGTGGACGCGATGGTGGCGATGATCGGCCTTGCGCGCTCCTTCGAAACCCAAATGAGCCTGCTGAAGAACGCCGAGAATAACGCCGCGAAAGCCGGTCAGATCCTTGCTTTGAATTAAGTGTTTCTCCAGCATAATTCTATTGTGCATGGCGGCCCTCCTCAGTTGCCACCGCTGCCGCCAATAGGAGAAACCCATGATTCGTTCGCTGTATATCGCCAAGACCGGCCTCGAGGCGCAGCAAACCAAGCTCGACGTCATCACCAACAACCTCGCCAACGTCAGCACCAACGGCTTCAAGCGTTCGCGTGCCGTATTCGAGGATTTGTTGTACCAGACCGTACGCCAGCCGGGCGCCCAATCGTCGCAGCAAACCAATTTACCATCGGGCCTGCAGCTCGGCACCGGTGTGCGCGCCGTCTCGACCGAACGCATCTTCACCCAGGGTAACCCCCAGCAGACGGGCAACTCGAAGGACGTGATGGTCAACGGCTCGGGTTTCTTCCCCGTCCTCCTGCCTGACGGCACCCAGGCCTACACCCGCGACGGCTCGTTCCAGACCGACGCCAACGGCCAGCTCGTCACCTCCAGCGGCTATGCCGTGCAGCCGCCGATCACCATTCCCGCCAACGCGGAGTCGGTCACCGTCGGCCGCGACGGCACCGTCTCGATCAAGGTCGCCGGCACCACCGCCACCACCCAGGTCGGCAACCTGCAGTTGATGACCTTCGTGAATCCGGCCGGGCTGGAGTCGCGCGGCGAAAACCTGTACCTGGAAACGACCGCCTCGGGCAACCCGAACGCGAATACGCCGGGCACGAATGGCGCCGGCATCCTGATGCAGGGTTTCGTGGAAACCTCGAACGTGAACGTGGTCGAGGAAATGGTCAACATGATCCAGACCCAGCGCGCCTACGAGATCAACAGCAAGGCGATCACCACGTCCGACCAGATGCTGGCGAAGCTGGCCCAGCTGTAAGCGCATTGGTACATTTATGATGAAGAACTTT